>NZ_JAUBTV010000138.1:0-11736 GCF_036705145.1 Microcoleus sp. B5-D4
ACTAATGACTAATGACTAATGACTAATGACTAATGACTAATGACTAATGACTAATGACTAATGACTAATGACTAACTCAAAAAAAAAAGAGGGAAAATTCCCTCTTTTAATCACACCAACTGCGATGTTATTCTTCCGTCGCAGGAGGGATTTCTTCCTCTACATCTAATACTGCTTCGGGTGCTGCTTCGGCTGCTACTTCGGGTGCTGCTTCGGCTGCTACTTCGGGCTCATCCTCTTCCATTGCTGATGGTACGTCTTCGAGTATTTCGTCGGAGAGGTCATCATCAGCATCAGTTGAGTCTACAGGAATGTCTATGCCTGCTTTAGCTTGCTTTTGAGCCAGCATTTTCTCGCGGAACTTAGCTGCCATTTCCTCAGCTTTTTCGTATACCAATTCGCGATTTTTGACCATCGCGCCCGGTTCCGGTTCCAACTGCTTGGTGGAGAGAGAAATCCGGCCCCTCTCGGCATCCAAGTCAATGATCATCACTTTCACTTCGTCGTTGACATTGAAGACGCTATGAGGCGTATCGATGTGATCGTGCGAAATTTCCGAGATGTGCAGCAAGCCGCTGACGCCGCCGATGTCGATAAAGGCACCGTAAGGCTTGATACCGCGTACTGTACCGATGACGACTTCCCCGACTTCGAGGCGGTTCATCTTGCGCTCAACTAAGGCGCGACGATGACTCAACACTAGGCGGTTGCGGTCTTCGTCTACCTCTAAGAATTTTAATGGTAATTCTTCGGCGACTAATTCTTCCTTCGGTTTGCGGGTACTGATGTGAGAACCGGGAATAAAGCCTCGCAAGCCTTCTATTCTCACGAGTGCGCCGCCGCGGTTGGTGGCAAATACTTGCGATCGTACTGTGGCATCTTCTGCTTGCAGTTGTCGCACTCTTTCCCACGCCCGCATATACTCGATACGCCGAATGGACAGGGTTAATTGTCCGTCTTCATTTTCATCGGTTAGAATGAAAAATTCTCTGGTTTCGTTTGATTGCAATACCTCTTCAGGGCTTTCCACTCGATTGATGGACATTTCCTGAATGGGAATGTACGCTGCTGTTTTAGCACCGATATCAATCAGAGCGCCCCTCGGTTCTATACTAAAAACTGTACCCGCTACTACATCGCCCGGGCTAAAGTGATAGTCATATTTATCAAGTAGGGCTGCAAAATCTTCGTGAGTAAAGCCGATGTCTTTGACTGTGGTTTTGAGATTGACCATGCGAATAGTTTCCTAGGATTTCTCTCCTTCATGTTTTTCGTTTGTGCCGGCAGATATTAGAGATTTTGGTGAAAAAGCGATTAACTTTTTTCAAAATCTTTTACTAAAGTCAGTTTTTGCTAACTTTTGCCAGGTGCAACTGCACACCAGCGCTTGCCATTACTGTTACTCCATACTCTGTGTTAAAACGTTGAATCTTAACATTCCGAGTCAAGTAGACTATTTTGACACTCTCAGGTATAAATAAACTGAGATTCTTCGTTCAACGAGCCGACTTGCTGGCGACAGGATTACTCCAGTCTAAGTAGAGGTCGGTTTCTCCAGAAGCGTAAATTTCGGTATGCCCTACCGTATTTAATTAGTCGCCGATCTTTAGTTAGGTTTTGTTCAAATGCGAGCTTTCCTAAACTGCAACACCGTTAGGTGTGACTACGCACTCAACTAATCCAGTTAAGTTTTTACGTTGTCTAGTTATACTCTATTTTAGACCGATGACGATCATATCACACCCAGCACTCTTACTGAGAAAAAAGAACACTCGATCGAATGAGAGTTCCTTGAGTCGATATTCCTCCGGGCCTTCCTCGCGACACGGTTTTCAATCTCCCAGAATATTTCTATAAATTAATTTAAGCGAGCTTAGCTGGGACTAGCGCAGGATGCGGGGCTTTCTCGATCGACTGATTCGGAATCCGGCAAATCTGCGTCAAAATTCGGTCTAGTTTCTGTATCTTCAGCTTCGTTGAGGGGATTCTGAAGGTGATTTAGGGTATCTACAAAATCTCGGATGCCTCGAAATTGCCGATATACGGAGGCAAAACGGACATAAGCGACTTCGCTGAGCGGCCGCAGGTGCAACAGCACCAGTTCCCCTATTTCTGAACTGGCGATTTCTCGGAGCGATCGACCTTGGAGTTGGGCCTCGATTTCTTCGGCCAGAGTTTCGAGATGCCCGGAAGACAAACCGGTTTTTTCGCAGGCCCGAATCAATCCCCTGACTAATTTTGACCTGTCAAAAGATTCGCGCTTGCCGTCCCGCTTGATCACCGTAATCGGCACAAATTCTATGCGTTCGTAAGTTGTGAAGCGGTGCTGGCAGCTCAAACACTCACGCCGCCGACGGATGCTTTGACCTGATTCGGCTGAACGCGATTCTAGAACGCGACTATTTGTGTGTTGGCAGGAGGAACAGCGCATGATTGCTGATTTTAACAGGCATTGCCAGCAAATTGCCATTCATCTAACCGCCTGGGGTCTGATGAATGGCTGGACTAGAAAAATAACTTAGCAAACAGCGGTGAAATAGTCCCGCACCAAATTCGTTAGCGCAGCCCTCGAAGAGGATCACTATGATGCGGGCTAACCGCAGTCCGGTTCAGGATATTTTGGACTTGCCGCAGGCGTATAGCTAATTATTTGCCAATCCGGGGAGGTTCCCGAAAGGCGATCGCAAAAAATAGTACGCCTATGGCTAAAGCCAGAATCAAAATGTAAGCAACACTTTCCATGTTAAATTTTCCCTATCTTCCCTTGCCGTATTATTTTATCAGAAAATTGGGTTGAAAACCCTGTCCTTGTAGGACGGCTTTTTTCCATTGTTAAGTAAAACAGCAAATCCATCTTAACAAATGAATATTGTAGAATAACCAAATCAGACAAGATGTAAAAACCTACCCCCGGACTGGGGGAAAGTCTACGCCTAAAACATTTTTGAGGAGATATGACTACGCACTCTTTTGTGCCGAGAGTAGTCAGCCTGGGAACTAAGCGGGATAGGGATATTAAGACTGACATGTCTTAATAATCCCCGTGCCTTAAGGCAGGGGAGTGTCAATTTTAACTAAAAAAACCCGGTTTCTGGAAGAAACCGGGTTTTTTTGTAGCGGGGAAGTTTCCCCCCTAGCCAGAGGCTGGCGAAATTTAGAGAGGTTCTTGTCTTCTGGTGGTCACGTCGCCCAGTTTTTGGAACAGGCCCCACTCGACTTGTTCTTCCAAGTCAGCCTCAACTCCAGCAAACACGTCGCGGAAAATAGTCCGAGAACCGTGCCAGATATGGCCGAAGAAGAATAGCAAAGCAAAGCAAACGTGTCCGAAAGTGAACCAACCGCGAGTTGAAGTGCGGAAAACGCCGTCAGAGTTCAAGGTTTCGCGATCGAATTCAAACACTTCACCTTTTTGAGCAGCGCGAGCAAACTTCTTAACATCTAGAGGATTATTAAAGGTTTGACCGTTAAGTTCGCCACCGTAGAAGCTGACGGTAACTCCGCTTTGTTCAAAGCTGTATTTTGATTCAGCACGGCGGAAGGGGATGTCAGCGCGAACGACCCCATCTTTGTCTGTCAAAATTACTGGGAAAGTTTCAAAGAAGTTGGGGAGGCGGCGAACCGACAATACCCGACCTTCGCTGTCAGTAAATACTGGATGGCCCAGCCAGCTTTTCGCAATACCGTCGCCATTGACCATCGCGCCGGCCCGGAACAAACCGCCTTTAGCAGGAGAGTTGCCCACGTAGTCGTAGAAAGCCAATTTTTCGGGAATTTGTTCGTAAGCTTCTTGGAAGCTTTGGCCGCCGGCCAAGCTAGCTTGAGCTCTGCGATCGATTTCTTGTTGGAAATAGCCGCTGTCCCACTGATAGCGAGTCGGGCCAAAAAGTTCGATCGGAGTCGCAGCAGAACCGTACCACATCGTACCCGCAACCACAAAGGCTGCGAAGAACACGGCAGCAATACTGCTAGAAAGTACAGTTTCGATATTCCCCATCCGCAGGGCTTTGTAAAGACGTTCCGGCGGCCGCACTGTCAAGTGGAACAAACCGGCAATTACGCCGACTACGCCCGCTGCAATGTGGTGAGCCACGATGCCGCCCGGATTGAAGGGATCGAAGCCTTCAGGGCCCCAAGCAGGCGCCACTGGCTGGACGTGACCGGTCAGCCCGTAGGGGTCGGACACCCACATTCCGGGGCCAAAAAGTCCCGAAAGGTGAAATGCGCCGAAGCCGAAGCAAAGCAAGCCGGAGAGGAACAGGTGAATGCCAAACATTTTTGGCAAGTCGAGGGCTGGTTCACCGGTGCGAGGGTCTCTGAAAAGTTCTAAGTCCCAAAATACCCAGTGCCAAACTGCTGCTAAGAACAGCAGGCCAGAGAGGACGATGTGAGCTACGGCGACGCCTTCAAATGACCAGAAGCCCGGATCGACGTTACCTTCGCCAGTGATGCTCCAACCGCCCCAAGAACCCGTAACTCCCAAGCGAGTCATGAAGGGCAACACGAACATCCCTTGACGCCACATCGGGTTCAGAACTGGGTCTGTGGGGTCAAAAACTGCTAGTTCATAAAGGGCCATTGAGCCGGCCCAACCTGCCACGAGGGCAGTGTGCATTAAGTGTACAGAAATCAATCGGCCTGGGTCATTTAAGACGACTGTGTGTACGCGATACCAGGGTAGTCCCATTGACTGCGGTTCTCCAAGGTGTAAGTGATGATGTCTATTTTTACGGAAAAATCAGATTCTGAATCCCCAGCAGTTACCTGCAGGGTTTAAACTCTGCCTTTTGCCGACTGCCATCTACCTTCAAAGGTGGAGGCATAAAAATGAAAGTTATTTAAAGAAGTGTATCGAGTGTTAGAACCGATTGCAATATGTTGAGCATTACATTAGTTGCGGGTTGCCCATTTCGCAGCGGGCGGCGATCGTCCCGAGGCGTTCGAGGACTTGCTCGGCATCGATCAGTCTGGTGAGGGTGACGTTGCCGATATTTTTGGCGGGATCGGCGGGATCGGGACGGACTGCGGGTTGGACTTCTACCATGAGTACGGCGTCTTCTACGCGGTAGAGCCACATTTTTTCGTTGCGATCGGAAAGACACAGGTTGAGCTGTTGGATGTCCGGCTCCCGCCTCCAGGCGGCGTGACTCCACTCGCCGCCGACGCCCCAAACGCGCCCAACTTTCCAGCCGTCGGATAAGAAGAAGTATTTCACTTGTGTACGCTTGTTGAGATTTTTTTGTCTAACATAGCGCAAAACTGCAATTGTACGGAATTATTGAACCGCGAAGGCGCGAAGGGTGCATATTAAATATGGTTATTCGATCGACTATTGTCTATAATATGCTATGTAAGGCATAATCGATCCAAATGACATGGAACATTCAGTTTCACTTTGATTTTTACTCTGAGTTTAGCGAATTCCCCACTGATGTCAGATTAGAGCTTTTAGCAAAACTCACACTGTTACAAGAATTTGGCCCAAACCTCAAGCGTCCTCACGTCGATACTCTCAATGGTTCTACCTACACCAATATGAAAGAACTTAGGTTTCAGGCGGCTGATGGAGTTTGGCGAGTCGCTTTTGCATTTGACCCCCGCAGAGAAGCGATTTTGTTGGTAGCTGGGGACAAATCGGGTAGTAGTGAGAAGCGATTTTACAAGCAAATAATTAAGATAGCAGATAGTAGATTTGCCGACCATTTGAATAAGTTAATGGAGCAAGAAACAGATGACAATTAGCCTGAAGACTATTATGGAAAATTTGCCTCCCGAACAACGAGCAATAGTCGAAAAGCGATCGGTTGAATTAATGGCTGAAGAAATGACCTTGCAAGACTTACGAAAAGCAAGGAAATTTACTCAGATTCGCATGGCAGAATTATTAAATATGCGTCAAGAAAATGTCTCGCGACTAGAACGCCGTGCGGATTTGTTGGTATCTACTTTGCAAAGTTATATCGCGGCAATGGGTGGGGAGTTGTCATTTGTCGTAGAATTCAAAGATCGACCCCCCGTAAAAATTACTGGATTAACATCGATGTTTGAAGAAAGCAGCTACACTAATGGAGAGGAAGAGTTTTAATTGAGGAAACTAAAACCTAATTTTGCCAGATGTCTATTCTTCAATCTAAAATCTAAAATCTAAAATCTAAAATCGAATGACTGCACAAACACCAGTACAATTCCAAGACAGTTTCGACATCATCGTAGTAGGTGGCGGACACTCCGGCTGCGAAGCCGCCCTCGCCACTTCTCGCCTCGGCTGTCGCACCCTTCTCCTCACCCTCAACCTCGACAAAATTGCGTGGCAACCTTGCAATCCGGCTGTCGGCGGCCCGGCTAAAACCCAACTTACTAACGAAGTTGATGCGTTAGGCGGGGAAATTGGCAAAATGGCCGATCGCACTTACTTACAAAAACGCATCCTCAACTCTTCGCGAGGCCCCGCAGTGTGGGCGCTGCGAGCTCAAACTGACAAGCGGGAATACGCCGCTGTGATGAATAATATTGTCGAAAATCAACCCAATTTGACCATCCGGGAAGCGATGGTGACAGACTTAGTTCTGGGCAAAAACGAAGAAGTTATCGGAGTAGAAACATACTTCGGCGTCGCTTTTGAATGCAAAGCAGTAATTCTGACCACAGGCACTTTTTTAGGTGGCACAATTTGGGTGGGCAATAAGTCGATGCCCGCCGGACGTGCCGGAGAATTTGCCGCCGTTGGTTTGACGGAAACTCTCAATCGTTTGGGCTTTGAAACTGGCAGGTTGAAAACCGGAACTCCGGCAAGAGTTGACAAACGTACTCTGGATTACACCAACCTGGAACCGCAGCCGGGAGATGCAGTGGTTCGCTGGTTTAGTTTCGATCCAGAAGTTTGGATCGAACGGGAACAAATGCCTTGTTATTTAACTCGAACTACGCCGGAAACTCACCAGTTAATTAGAGACAATTTGCACCTTTCTCCAGTCTATGGTGGCTGGGTTGATGCGAAGGGGCCGCGCTATTGTCCGAGTATTGAAGATAAGATTGTACGGTTTGCGGATAAGGAAAGTCACCAGATTTTTATTGAACCGGAAGGTAGAGATATTCCTGAACTTTATATCCAAGGATTTTCTACTGGTTTACCGGAAAATTTGCAATTGCAAATGCTGCGGACTCTTCCGGGTTTGGAAAAGTGCGAGATGATGCGCCCTGCTTATGCTGTGGAGTATGATTATTTGCCGGCCACTCAGTGCTTTCCAACGCTGATGACTAAGAAGATCGAAGGGCTGTTTTGCGCGGGTCAGGTGAACGGTACAACTGGATATGAGGAGGCTGCTGCACAGGGGCTCGTGGCGGGGATTAATGCGGCCAGGTTTGCGAAAAATCAGGAGATGATTGTGTTTCCTCGCGAGCAAAGTTATATCGGGACTTTGATAGATGATTTGTGTACGAAGGATTTGCGGGAACCTTACCGGATGTTGACTTCGCGATCGGAATATCGGCTATTATTGCGATCGGACAATGCTGACCAACGCTTGACGCCGCTGGGACGGGAAATTGGTTTGATTGACGATCGCCGCTGGGAGTTATTTGAGCGGAAAAAAGCTAATATTGTGGCAGAGAAGGAACGCTTGTACTCGACGCGGGTGAAAGAACACGAGGAGATTGGCAAGGCAATTTTGGCTGATACTCAACAAGCGATTAAAGGTTCGATTACTCTGGCTGATTTGTTGCGTCGTCCGGGTTTTCATTATGTCGATTTGGAACGGTACAATTTAGGCAATTCTAGTCTGAAGTTGGCTGAGAAAGATGGTGCGGAAATTGATATCAAATATTCTGGCTATCTGCAAAAACAGCAAAATCAAATTGATGAAATTGTCAGACATGAACGCCGACAATTGCCTGCGGATTTGGATTACATGGCAATTACAACTCTCTCGAAAGAATCGCGGGAAAAGTTGGCTAAGGTGAAACCGCTGACGATTGGCCAAGCGGCGAGAATTGGCGGGGTAAATCCGGCTGATGTTAATGCTTTGTTGATTTTTCTGGAAGTGCGAAACCGTCAGCAGCCGGCTGGTGTGGGTAAATAAGCTAAACTATAGCCTTTCGAGCTCTCATATGAGGTACTCATGGGCATAGGGCATAGGGCATAGGGCATAGCGCATACCTCACTTTTTTGAGAAGCGCTATAGAGGTGTCTCAAGGTTCCCTTCAATTTTATGAAATCGCAGTATGAAAAAGTGTGACTATTGTGCAACCACTATTTTGTTCGGCGGCTTTCCTATTGATGGATATAGATTCTGGGCCTTGCTGATTCACGGTATGAATCAACTTTTCGCTTGATGTTACAAAACTCACCATACTGGGCTTATAAAAATTCCGAAATCTTGAATTTATACCTGTATTCAGCAACACCAAAAATAAGGAAAACTGGCAGAATGTCAACTCTAATTGATGAAACTCTGCCAGTCTATTGTAGATATTTATCAATTCTCGAACCAAGTCTGAATTTCGCAAATATTCCGCAGAAGAATCAGCGTTCATAGGTGGTTCAAACCTCCCCGAAATCCCCACCAGTGTTGCCACCCTCAAAGCCTTAAAAGAACAGCGAGATGCCTTGCTATACGCTTATATACGCGGTCATATTATGTCCGGTCGATTACCCCTAATACGGTAGGGGCGGGTTCACGAAAAATATTTGCCAATAATTGACAATCTCAAAAACCCGCCCTTTTAATCGCTTTTAATCGCGGTTACTCGATCGGACATGATATCACTGCTGGTACTGGGGAATAGGCGGAATGTGGTATTGGGCGATCGCACAATCGGCTACATAGTCATTCCCCAAGTTCGATAAGGAGAGTGGGAGAGTCGGAGAGAGGGAGAATTAGGAAAATATTCCTTTATTCTCCTGACTACTAACTACTGACTACTGACTAATGACTAATGACTAATGTGCCCAGAGAATCACGCCAGCTTCATAAGGACTGCTGAGATTATCGTGCTTCGGCAAAACGCGCAACGACAAACCTTGCAAACCGCTAGAAGTATAAGTAATGTCAGCCGTATAAAGGCTAGCATTGTGAGAATCTTCTCCCAAATACTCCATCACCACCGGCACGCCACCAATGATATCGCCGTTAGCATCAACCGAGCCTTGATAAAGTTCAACTTGCACGTCTGCAGGCGTCAATCCCATCAGATTAATCCGAGATTTAACAGAGATCGACTGATTGACTTTAACTTCTTTATCCTGGGAAATATCAACAGCCTCAATCTTAATATCGTGCCATTTCGCGAGAACGTGCTTCTTCCAGTGAGACAACTCCTTGGCCGGAGCGCAATTATCCGAAGTCATGGTGTGGTAGCGATCGCTCACCGGGAAATATGCCCGCCGCGCGTAATCTTTCACCATCCGAGCAGTATTGAACAAAGGACAATTCAAGCGAATAGAATCCTTCATTTTCGCCGTCCAACCGCGGGGAATTCCATCAGCATCTCGGTTGTAAAACAGCGGTACAACTTCTTTTTCCATCAAGTCATACAAAGCATTAGCCTCGACTTCATCCTGATACTTAGTATCTTCGTAAAATTCCCCATGTCCGATCGGCCAACCGGTGCGAACATAATCAGCCTCATCCCACCATCCGTCAAGAATGCTCAGATTCGGCAAACCATTCATCGAAGCTTTCATCCCGGAAGTACCCGAAGCCTCACGCGGGCGGCGTGGAGTATTCAGCCACACATCGCAGCCAGACACCATCATCCGAGCAACGTTAATGTCGTAGTTCGGTAAAAACACCATCGAGCTCATCGTCTCGTGCTCGCGGATGAAGTGAACGATATCCCGAATCAATTCTTTACCCGGAATATCCATCGGGTGAGCCTTCCCAGCAATCACAAACTGCACCGGGCGATTTTGATCGCGCATGATCCGCATAATTCGATCGACATCGCGCAAAAATAGCGTCGCCCGCTTGTAAGTAGCAAAGCGGCGGGCAAACCCGATCGTCAGCACCTTCGGATTGAGAGCCTCCCGCGCGTGTTCGATTTCCGTTTGGGCCGCACCGCGCTCGCGCAAAGTCTTTTGCAGCCACTCCCGCGCGAACACCACCAACTCCGATCGACAGCGTTCGTGATTGCGCCACAATTCCTCATCAGGAATCGACGACAGCCTGTCCCATAGACGATCGTCCTTACCGGTCATTTCCCAGTCCGGGCCAAGGTATCGATCGTACAACTCCTGAGTAGACTTCGCCACACAACTGCGAGCGTGCACCCCGTTGGTAATCGAAGTAATCGGTACTTCTTCCTGGGGCAAACCCGGCCACAAACCCTGAAACATCGGGCGCGACACCACACCGTGCAAAGCCGCCACCCCGTTGACAAAACTCGACATTTTAATTGCCAAAATTGCCATATTCAGAGGTGCGGACAAATCGCCAGTATTCTCCCGGCCCAATCCCAGAAACTCATCTTGCGACAAGCCAAACATCTTGGGATAGTGACTCAGATAGTGCATCACCATATCCGGCTCGAACAAGTCAAACCCAGCAGGCACAGGAGTGTGAGTCGTAAACATACTGCTCGAAACCACCACCTGTTCCGCTTCCACGAAACTCAGGTGATATTCCTCCATCAGCATCCGAATGCGTTCCAAAGCCATGAAAGCCGCGTGGCCTTCATTCATGTGATAAGCCGTAACTGTCAGCCCCAATGCCTTGAGCATTTTCACGCCACCGATGCCCAGCATGATTTCTTGGTGCATCCGCAGAGTTTTATCACCGCCATACAGTTGGTCGGTAATATCTTGGTCGTAGCGGCTGTTAGGTTCAATATTTGTATCCATTAGGTACAAAGGAACCGTTCCCACTTGTACTCGCCAAATCCGGGCATACACCTTGCGGCCGGGATAGTCTACCTCAATCCGCAATTCCGAACCGTCGGGATTGCGTTCTGGGTGCAGCGGCATATTGTAGAAATCATTGAGCGGATAGCGTTCTTGCTGCCAGCCGTCGGCGTTGAGATACTGCGAAAAATAGCCTTCTTGGTAAAGCAGGCCGACACCGACTAAGGGCAAGCCCAAATCGCTAGCTGATTTGAGGTGGTCGCCTGCGAGCACGCCCAAACCGCCGGAATAGATGGGTAGGGCTTTAACTAAGCCGAATTCCATCGAAAAGTAAGCGTAGCATTCTTGCTGCTCGGTGCCGCGCTGTTTCCGGTACCAGGCGCGATTTTTGAGATAATCGTCTAACTGCTGGGCTGCTCGGTTCATTTGGGCAATGAAGCCTTCGTCTTCTGCCATTTCTTGCAGTCGCTCTTGAGATATGGTTCCGAGCATCAGCACCGGGTTTTGGTTGCTGGAGTCCCACAGGTCTCGATCGAGGCGGCGGAAGAGGTCTTTGGTATCGACGTTCCAGTCCCAGTGCAAGTTGTAGGCAAGCTTGCGTAGGGGTTCGAGAATTGTCGGTAGCGAGGGGGAAACGTTAAATGTGCGAATTGGCTGCATAGACAAAGCATTTATGTTGGGGTAGCGATATTTTCCTCTGTCTTTAGGTACAAGTCCGTTATTCTGCACACTATTTTAAGTTTTAAGCTGCGGGGGGCGATCGCGATGCCGATCTGTATCGACTATCTGCAATGACACAGCAGTGCCGTGTCCCTAACTCAGCTAAGGATCGCGAATTAAATAACTTACAATTTTAATTGTTATTGTGGGATGGGCGTCCCGCCCGTCCAAAAAGGACGGGC
>NZ_JAUBTV010000139.1:0-11355 GCF_036705145.1 Microcoleus sp. B5-D4
ATTTATCTAGAGAATATTCCCTTTAAAATAAGCTAGCTCAACGTCTGAAACGACGCAAATACGTTAGTCAACTAGAAACGGTCTAGAAACTAGAGCGAAAACGGCTGGAACTATTGGTTTTTGGTAACAAAGGCAGATTGCACAAAATCCGCAGAGTTTTTATACCGGGGACATTGCGCGGGCGATCGCCGCCGATATGGCTAAAAATGGCGGGATTATCACTCTCGAAGATTTGAAAAACTATACGCCGATTTGGCGGAATCCGGTTTGCGGCAACTTTCGCACTTATGAAATTTGCGCGATGTCGCCTCCTTCTTCCGGCGGCGTTCATTTGTTGCAAATCTTAAATATTCTGGGAGATACGGATCTCAAGAGGTTGGGGAGGCAAAGTCCAGATACTTTGCACTTGCTCGCGGAGAGCATGAGGATTGCTTATGCCGATCGGGCTGAGTATTTGGGCGACCCGGATTTTGTGAGTGTACCGGTCAAAGCTCTGACTAGCAGCAATTATGCCAAATTGAGACGATCGCAAATCCAAATGTCAAAAGCCAGACCCTCCAGCGAGGTAAAGGCTGTTGAGGCTGAAACTTTGAACCGTCTCCTGTGGGAGTCTCCCGAAACTACCCACCTAACGGTAGTTGACAAAGAGCGCAATGTGGTATCTTTGACGTTTACGGTGAATGGCGGTTTTGGGGCTGGAGTCGTGGCTGCGGGTACGGGAATTTTGCTCAACAACGAGATGGATGATTTTGCAGCGGCGCCGGGAGTGCCGAACTTGTTTGGTTTGGTGGGCGGGGAGGCAAATTCGATCGCCCCGGGGAAAACTCCTTTATCGAGCATGACGCCAGTCATCGTGACCGAAAATGGTAAATTTCGCCTCGCTGCGGGGGCTCCCGGAGGCAGCACGATTATTACTACGGTGTTGCAAATTGTGCTGAACGTGTTGGTTTACGACATGAATGTCGGCGAGGCTGTGTCTGCACCGAGGATTCACCATCAGTGGCTGCCCGATGGCCTGATGGTGGAACGGGGAGGTTTTGAGGCTGCGACGCTTTCGGAGTTGCGGCGGCGGGGACACCTGATTTTCGAACGTGACGGCTGGGGCAATGCCAATGCGATCGTCCTGACTGCAGACGGTTGGTTGGAAGGGGCTGCCGATCGGCGCGGGGAAGGAGAAGCAAGGGGGTTTTAGTTAACAGTCAGTCGATTAGAGATTTTAGATTTTAGACGGCGGCGAGACTTCGGCGACTCAACGATTTTAGATTTACTCCACAGATGAATCTGCGAGGTTGAACTAGGGTCAAAAATTTTGATATCTCTACGACAGGAATCTGGGGTTTGTATAGTTTTTTTGGGCGAGGTCATCTTTCATGAGTCAGGAGTCATTAGCTATTAGTCATGACTCATGACTCATTAGCTATTAGTCATTAGTCATTAGTCATTTTGAAGAGCGCCAACGGTATCAAAACCGGGTTTTTTGGGTTTACCGTGCGTAAGTCATGAAATTATTAGTCTGTGTACGTGTATTTTTGCATCCGTATTTTTGCGCTGAGGTTTATAAGCTGACTAATTGCCAAGAACTACCAAAAAGAATAACCACAGAAAGCGTATATACACTTATGTGTAAAGTTATTGTAAAGGCACTAGACATTAATACTTATATAATGTAAAAATTAAGTTGTGCAGAGAATCAGGTTTGTATCTTCCAGGAAAAATTTATGATAATTACTCACAAAATTGCTGCCTTAACAGCTACATTAACTACTGCTCTGAGTTTGTTGGCAGCGCCAGCAATGGCATTTTCGGTAGGGGCAACTAATAACACTGAGACTTTAAAAAATAATTTATTGGGGGCTAATACAGCCGGGTTGAGTAATTTCTCTGTTTCAATTAGGGGTAATTCGGCTGCTTTTGGTACTTTCACTAATGACCCCTTCGGTTTGACATCAGGTGTTGTTCTGAGCACTGGTAGAGTCGCCGATATAGCGGGTCAGAATCGGAAAGATAACTTCACGACACAGGACAGCGATTTAAGCACGGACTTTGGTGCTAAGGGTGAACAGGGGGATGTGACTCAGCTAAACCTCAGCTTTTTTGCTGATAGCACGGTTCAAAAGTTGTTCTTTGAATATGTATTTGCTTCTGAGGAGTTTCCTGAGTTCGGCGCTTATGAAGAATATAATGACGATTTTGAACTGCTGCTGAACGGCATTAATTTGGCAAAATTGAGCGACGGAAAAACAGTTACGATTAATAATCTTGTTCCCGATCCATATAATCGCTCTACCGATCACCCCGACTATATTGACAACCCAAGTTTCACAGGTATTGCTGCTAACATCGTTAAGCTGGACGGTTTTACTAAAGTTTTAGGTTTTGAGGGTTTGCTCAAGCAAAATCAGACGAATGTTCTCAGCATCCGCATTAAAGATGTGGGCGATGGCTATTTAGATTCTGCTGTATTTATTAAAGGCGGTTCTGTGGGGACGGTTCAACCTGAGCCGGTTCCCGAACCGATGACTGTGGGGGGTTTGATGGCGGGAGGCACTATGCTGGCTGCTGGACGAAAGTTACGCAATCGCCGTGGCGGAAGTAATTAATAACGGAAGGAAGTTCGGCAACGGATTATGTAACGGATGTAACGGATATAACGGATGTAACGGATGTCAGTCCGATGCAAGTCGGAATAAGGGAGAAGGAACAAGGGAGAAGGAACAAGGGAGAAGGAACAAGGGAGAAGGAAGAAGGAAGAAGGCAGAAGGCAGAAGGGAAGAAGGCAGAAGGAAGAAGGCAGAAGGAAGAAGGCAGAAGGAAAAAACAGAACAGGAACCATTTTGGCGGTTGCTGTAATATGAATCTCGATTAGCCGTGTTGGAGATTGAAAGGGGGTTTGATGAACGAAAAGACCTCGTTGCAGTTCTTGAACCGGGTAAAAAAACTTGGTTTGTGCGATCGCGATCGCGTAAGATCATGTCAAGTAATTTAAGCATTATGGTTACGCAGCGAGGAATGCAAGTCCTCATACAATTCTGACGACGAATGCCCTCACTACGAACCAATTTTCTTGCGGTTGTTCTAGCGGACAGAATATAAGTTTTTATCCCAAATTCGCAAAGGGCGGATTTTTTTGTGTTTGGAGTTGCAGCAAATATTGCGGGTAAAACCCGCGTCTACAACCACTGACTAAAAACTAAATAATTTAGCTATGAACAGTACCATCGGGTAAGATTGTACCTGTTAATGTAGTCCGGGTAAGTTTGACCATAACTCGATCGCCGTAACCGATTTTCGCTCCTGTTAAGTCAGCACCGCTCAAGTCAGCACCGCTCAAATCGGCTCCGATTAAGTTGGTTTCTCTCAAGTTGGCATTGATCAAACAAGCTCCTAACAAATTAGCCCGGAACAAGTTAGCTTGGTGCAAATTCGCGCCTGTGAGATTGACGTTGTGTAGAAAAGCATCACTTAAGTCGGCTTCACTCAGGTTTGCATTGCTCAAGTTTCTCCCTGAAAAATCCTTTTCTTTTAAGGAAGCTCCTTGGAAGTTGGAACCGCTCAAATCGGGAGCTTGGGGCCCAGCTTGGCGGTAAGACTGAGATGGCGGCGGCTGCGATTGGTAGCGGGAGGCCTCTGAATAGGGCCCTGCAGGGTTTCCCCCATAGTTTCCCGCATAATTTCCAGGATATTTTCCTGAAGAGGGTTCAGAAGAGTACCGCGGTTCTTTTGGGTTGGCCGGTGGTGGCTGGGTGTTTTGGTGCTGGGTGTTTGGATACTGAGTATTTCTGTACTGAGCGTTTTGGTACTGAGCGTTTTGTTGCTGAGCGTTTTGGTACTGAGTGTTTTGGTACTGAGTATTGGGTTGCTGAGCGTTTTGGTACTGAGTATTTTGTTGCTGAGTATTTTGTTGCTGAGTATTTCTGTACTGAGCGTTTTGTTGCTGAGTATTTTGTTGCTGAGTATTTCTGTACTGAGCGTTTTGTTGCTGAGTATTTTGTTGCTGAGTGTTTCTGTACTGAGCGTTTTGTTGCTGGGTGTTTTGTTGCTGAGTGTTTCTGTACTGAGCGTTTTGTTGCTGGGTGTTTTGTTGCTGGGTGTGTTTGTGCTGGGTGTTTTGTTGCTGGGTGTGTTTGTGCTGAGTATGTTTGTGCTGAACGTTCTGATTCTGACCTCTTGGTTGAATCGATCGCAATTGTTCGCGAGCTTGATTAATTTCCTTAATCTTTTCTTCAGCTTTCTGTAGTAGTCTGGGATTGTCTTTGGGGATGCGATCGGGGTGCCAAATGAACGCTAAATCCTTGTAGGCTTGGCTAATTTCTTCTCTGGAAGCTCCCGGCAACAGTCCCAGCACTTTATAGTATTGGTCGAGGTCGTTCATTGTACCACCTTTCGCTTTAAGAAATTAGAAATTAAAAATTAAGATCGGAGCAAAAGCCGTTCTCAAAGCTTGCGTGTCCGATCGTACATTAGATGAACAATAACTCAGCTAAGCCGCTGCTGGCAAAAAGTCTCGAATTCGCTGCAAGTATGTTGCGGCATCCTCCAGCATCGGAAAGTGAGCCGTATTCGGAATTATAACAAATTCTACTTTTTTGCTGAGGGAGGCTGCTTGCTCTCCCATGACGGCGGGGATAATTTGGTCAAATTCTCCGGCAATAAGCAGTGTGGGAACACTCAGCCGCGCAAATTCTTGGGGCATTTCCTCGGCTGCTCTTTTACTGACTGCCGTCACCATTGTACCTATAGCAGCTTGCTCGTCTGCCATTAAAAAATCCTTGAGAAACGCCAGACTGACCTCTGTGGGCAGGGAACGGCGCAAAAACCGGGCCATAAATAGCCGATCGGCAAACGGGATGGATGCCAACCAAGAGGGTCTAAATTTTACCACATAGCCACCGAATTTGTGAAAAGTTGTAAAGGATTTCTCATCGTATTCAAAAATCCCGCTGCAAGTGAGAATTGCTTTTTCTACTTTTTCGGGGTAAAGGTTGAGAAATAAAGTAGCAATTGATGCACCTGTGGAGTGAGCATTGAGAAAGACGCGGCTTAAATTCAGAGATTCTAATAATTGCGCTAAGTCATGGGCGTAGGTTTCGAGTTCGTAGCTGGACTCAGGAGGCTCTTTTGGCAAGGGCGATCGACCAAAACCTCTCATATCGTAGAGCAAACAATCAAAATCATCAGCAATAGCCCGTGCCGTGCTTTCCCAGTAGCGCGCTGAACCCGCCCAGCCGTGCAGGAATACCATCACTGGTTTGCCGCTGGGTTGGGTACTGTTATCTGCCGTTATCCACTCGTAATAATGTTCTACACCGCGAATTGAAATGAAAGCCATGATTAAGTAGTTTTGAGTTTTGAGTGATAATTTTAAATCATATAGGAAGGAGGGGCGATCGCGTCTCATATCAAATCCGGTTGCATCGTCCTGTATTCATCTCTGTATTCTCTCCCTCTGCGTTCTCTGCGCCCTCTGCGGTTAAATCATTCCGATGCTACCGGAAACGATATCAGTTAGCAAAACTCGTATAATGTAAGCAGCAAAAGATTACAAGCAAATTTAATATGAAAGAATTAAATAAATTAGAATTGGATGGAATTAAGAACATGGGGGCAGTTAAGACTCAGGTAAAGCTGACCAATGCCATAGATGAAGCTCTAATTAGTCGGGGGTTGCTCGCGCCTCGGCTGTTGCGTGAGTGTGAAACAAAAGCTCTCGTAGATACAGGATCGGTTTACCTAGTAATTTCAGCAGAGATGGTACAGCAGCTAGGTTTACGAATTATAGGACAGCAGCTTGTTAAGTATGCTGATGATCGTCATGAAACCGTAGGAGTAACGGAGGCTATATTAATTGAAATTGAGGGGCGTAGGACTACCGAGGATGCTCTGGTGACAGGTGATGAGGTGTTGATTGGTCAGGTGGTTTTGGAGAAGTTAGATTTGCTTGTCGATTGTAGGAATCAGCGGTTAATCGGGAATCCCACTAATCCTAACTATCCTGTAACTTATATCAAGTTAACAGGCGGATGCTAAAAAAAATACCCAGATTACCAACTTCTTAAAAAAGTCGGTAATCTCAAAAAAATCTGCGTTAATCTGCGTCAACCCGCCCACATCTGCAGTCAAAAATTACCAACATAAAAACTAATCATAAATCTTAAGCAGCAGAAGCAGCTAGCCAAAATAAACCATCTACCAAAAGCGTGCTTAACACCGCGCCACTGAAAGCGCGCCAGTGCAGTTCTCGATCGCGCAAACTCAGCAAACCGACTGTTAGCAACACAGCGATTAAAACTAAAGCACAGCCTATGCCCCAAGGAGTTTCAATTTGACCGATCGCACTTTGAAAAATCGGCATAGCTAATTCCGGTTCCGCGTGCATAACTTGCCGCCAGTAGGGCATCAACCCAGTTAAGTAAAAATATAAATCGGTAATGGCAGTGCCAAATAGCGAACCCAAGTAAAAATAGCTGCCCACTTTTCCCCAAGATTTGCCCAAGCACCAAATAGCAAAAGGCAAGCCAATTGATTCTATAGGTAGATGTAAAATTGGTTCCCATCTAAACCAGCCCCAATAAATAGAACCTGCCAACCAACATCCGGCAAATCCTAATAATAAATCTCCCCAAAGTTGTGTTTTGGGGCGGAAAATTAGGATTAAACTAAGTACGAACCAGGGGATAGTTGATAGCAAACTGATGGTTGGATATAAACGCACTAACGGTGCTTGCACGAAGACTGGAATTGAGACTAAAAATGCTGAGGCGCTAAATATCAACCACTGTTTGATGGTGTTTGTTGTGGCTGAAGTGAGAGAATTGTCGAGGCGGGCGATGGTGGCAATAGGTGCGATCGCTGAGGATACTAAATTTAGATTAAACAACTGATTGGACTCCGTATTGTTTCAATAGGTGGACTAAAAATTTGGCTGCGGTTGTGGGTGCGACAGTCTCAATGCCGGCGGCGGTTTGGCTGACGTGCCAGCCTTTTGCCGTTTGGGGAGCTCGCCATAAATCCAAATGTTCGATCGCGGGATCTGCATAAAAGCTTTCTCCACCGCCACCGAGAATTGCTGAACTCCAGTGCGTAAAGCGATCGTGGCTGATGCGGTGGATGGGAAAATTGCCCCCCAGGGGTACTCCCCAACCGTCTAAGGCAAAAAATGCCCCGACTTTGCCGCCGAGTTGCTGCCACAGAAGAGCCGCCCCGATCGCCCCGGCTACTCCTGCCGAAAAGCTGACAAATACTAGACTTTCTCCTGCTAACTCTTCGCTGCACAAAAAGTGCAATATGTCAAGAGCAGAAAAAGGCGGATATTTATGAGCGGGAAAAATCTTGACACGATCGACTATTTGCTGGTTTTGGCGATCGGCTGCCAGTCCCCAAAGCCCCGAAAGTCCCGCCAGGAAACAGTCGGTTAGCTTTGGTTCGTGGACTCCGGGGCAAATTACCAGTCTCATAGTTCGTCAAGAAAGTTAATATAGTTCGCAACATAACTTTATCATATACCTACTATATCATATACTACCCCAGGGGATAGGGTGTTAAACTTATAATAGACTGAAGTTTGAAGAGTATCCCCCTAACTTAAAAGCTGGGAACCCTCCAAATCGCCGGAATCAGAGGCAAGGTGAGAGAGTCTTAAGAAAACATGAAACTTATCCCCCCTGGCCCCATTCCCTGTCAGGCTTAGCTAAAGTCTGATTCTAGTTCTAGCCACCCTACGAATTTCGGGTCAGGGTCAAAAAACCGACTTAGGACTGATGCTCATCAATCCGGTTTCTAGGATAAAGAAGAGGTTTGACCGGGAAGTAGGGGCGCAGAAACCGGGAATCAGCCCAGCACGCAACCGTCGTGCGATCGCACACAATGAAAAATCTCCGATTCCCCCTTCATCCTGCCTGGATCTCTTAGAATAAATAAAATTGAGGAATACAAAGTGGTTGCTTCTCCAGAAAAAATCGAGTTCAAAACATCTGCAGCACCCGCAAGTAACGATCGCGTTGCTGTATTGCTGATGGGTTATGGCGAAGTCGAAAGCTACGACGATTTTGCCAACTACAACGAACAAGCTTTAAATTTGCTTACGGCAAAGTTTGCGCCAGTACCGCTGTGGATTTATCCGCCGCTGGCGAAGATTTTAGCAATCTTTGACTTGCACGAGTGGAGTCACCAACACGGTAAATTCGTTTCGCCGCACAATGCAATTTTTGAACAGCAGCGCGCCGGGATAGAAAAGAATTTACAGGAAAAATGGGGCGATAAAGTAAAAGTGTTCAAAGCTTTTAACTTTTGCGCGCCGTTTTTGCCGGAACAAGTAATCCCTCAAATTCAAGCAGAAGGATTTGACAAAATTCTGATTTATCCGCTGTTGGTAGTTGATTCTGTTTTCACCAGCGGCATTGCAGTCGAACAGGTGAATAAAGCTTTAGCACAAACCTTTGATGGTAAGGAACATTGGGTAAAAGGACAGCGCTACATTCCTTCTTTTTACGATGAACCTGCTTACATCCAGCTAATGGCGGATTTGGTTGAAGAGGAAATTAAGAACGATTTAGCTGTAGCGCATTTGCCTTCTCAGATTGGGATTGTGCTGATGAATCACGGTTGTCCGCACAAGGCGAAGGGCTTTACTTCGGGAATTGTGGAAAGTCAAGCTTTGTACGATCGCGTGCGGGAACGTTTGATGTATCGCTATCCTTTGATTTCGGTGGGTTGGCTGAATCACGACACACCGCTGATTGAATGGACGCAGCCGGATGCGACGTTGGCTGCGAAGAATTTGATCGATTTGGGTGCAACTGCGATCGTCTTTATGCCGATCGGATTTGCGACAGAAAATCACGAAACTTTGTTAGATGTAGACCACATTATTGAGTCTTTGCAGAAACAGCGTCAAGGAGTTACTTACCGCAAATTGCCTTGCGTTAACGACCATCCAGAGTTTCTGAAAATGGCGGCAGAGTGGGCAAATCCGCAGATTGAAGCGTTGTTGAGTGAAACTGCGGTTGCTGTTAATCCGAGTTTGGTTTCGGCGCACCGCGAGCACGCGCATTCTCATGAAGGGCACGGGCATTCTCATGGCGGGCACGGCCATTCTCATGGTGATAACGGGCATTCTCATGGCGGGCACGGCCATTCTCATGGCGGGCACGGGCATTCTCATTAATTGGGAGCCCAGAAACCTGGTTTTTTGACGACAATACTTCGTTGCAGCCTGCAGATTAAATAAAAAACCCGGTTTCTTTGTCGGAGTGGGTAAGTTCAGATTAATTTAGGTAAAAAGTTGATCGTCCTTTGCTTTTTTTAGAGAAGGGGCGATTTTTTTGCTTATTTATGGTACTGTAAAACTTAACAATGGCAGCAGGCGGGGTGACAACCCCGCCTGAAACCCAGACTGAATAAAAATTTAACCCACTTGTGCTAAAAAAAGATAGGCAGCCAAATTGTTACAGGCTAGCCTACCAAAAAAAATGTTACCCACATTCTATCAGACCCATTTACAGAAACAACTGACCCACGCCCAGTTTATGCTGCTGACAATCTTATTGAATGTGATACAGTCAGAAAAACAAGTGAGATTAGAGAGGCTGGCACGGGTATTTCCTCATCCAATTACCACGCCCAAGTCGGCGCCGTAAACTGCAAAGATTTCTGAACATACCTCAATTAACGATTGCACGCTCTTTGGTTCACTTTGATCGCTTATTGGTTAACAACTTATTGCTCTGTCGGACAAACTTTATCAATTGCGATCGCTCCTACGTCAATGGGGGTGTATCAATCTCTTGCCCTCCCATTGAAAAGAGTGTTTGTTACCTAAATTGGGAAACAGTAATTTATCAGAACGAACCCTCGCTCTACAACAAGTCCTACCATTACTTAAAGAATATAAAGTGCTTGTTTTGGGCTACCGTGAATTTTGTTCAGGAGACTGGGGAAGCTGGCTTAAGACAATGGGTGTGTCTTTTTGCTTGAGGCTGAAAAAAAATCCTATACCAATCCTAAATGATTATACTCGTTACCAGGCTCTTCCTGGTAACGCATATCCGGAGGAAGAGCCTCCATAGTCTCCGCCGAGGCAGAGCAAGAGTGACATCGGTTCCCAGGAAGAGCCTGGAAGTTAACCAGTTATTGAAACTGATGCGAGGATTGCTATAGTCGGTCAACAGAAAACTTAATCTGGCAACGCTTAGATTAATTAGCAATAGTACCAGGCACATCTTGATACTTTCATTCTGATGAGGGTGAGAAAAACCAGACAGGTAGTAGGGTTTGATATCGCTTGTAAATGGAAACGAAACTATCAAGGATTGAAAGTTAAAGACGCCTGGTTGATTATAACTGATTGAGGTTCTTTGCCAGTGGCTATCGCAGCTTATAAAAAACTGATGGGAATAGAACAAAGTTACCTTGATTGTAAGACAGGAGGCTATAATCTAGAAGGGAGTTGTCTCCCGGGAGGCAGACTCATTAAAATAATTTTTTTAATGGCAAACGTTGACAGCGAGCGCTATATTCCAAGGAACTGAAATTCAGAAAAAATAAGTGCAAAAATATGTATCTCGCCATAAACAAAGTAGCCAAAAATACCGCAGACAAAGTACATTTGGTGTTGGCGCAAAATGGAGAACAGTGGGTCAATTATCTCGCTCGGTATTCACTAGAAGTCAAGCGAGTTAATGAAGTTAACTCGAAATAAACGTCGCTTTTACCAACAGCGTATACGGGCTGCAACCTTGATGATATCTAGTTCTTAGGCATCTTTATCACCCTCCCAGGAGATGGGGCTATTAAAAATCTTTAAATCTTACAATACTTCGGACAGTTTTTTAACGGCCCTGTAAGCCTTATGAAGGAAGCCCTGCCATTTTTTACGCATTTTCTGAAACTTAGCGCGCTTACTTAGGGTTTGCTGAATAATCGATCGCTTTCCCAATAACAGGAGCCATCGATCTATTCAAGGCGAGTTAAAGATGAGTTTTTCCTGCCTCAATTTGACTGAAATATAAGCGGCGATTATGTTAATCCCAAAAACAGGGATTGTTTTCCCGGAACGGCATAAAAACACACAAAAAACCAGGCGCCACGAGGTAGAAAGGTTGATTACTAAAAAAGTTATCGCAATGGCTGGAGAGCGAGGTATTGTCAAGTTTTGCCATGACCAAATTCAGACCGAATCTTCCTTTCCCCTGTCCGAACTTGCCCTCAATTGCATTTCTAATCCTCTCATCTTCCAACGCTTGCCTCTTTTTTGATTTACTCACATTTGCTGGCGGTCTTCCTAGGGCGTCGGTTCAGTATTATGACTTGACAAAAAAGACTGAAAATGATATGTGAATTGAGAAGCCTGTTAAATTC
>NZ_JAUBTV010000140.1:0-11349 GCF_036705145.1 Microcoleus sp. B5-D4
TCGTATAAACCCACGGTTAATTGTGACTTTAGTGGCTAAAAAAGACTATGACATTCTTGATTTTATGATTAATAATATGTCATATTCTACCATGCTGTGCCTAGATTGTGAACTTTCTTTTTTTACTGTTACCCCGATTTATTGAGCGGATACAAATTTACTTACACCTAATATTTTGCTGATTTCATGGTAGATATTACCTGAAAGCACCATCCTTACAGCTATTGCTCGTTTTAGTTCTCTTGCATCGATATCGCTTTTAATGAAATCTTCTAATTGGGCTATTTCTTTTTCCAGATCTTTTTCTTGCAGTTGTAAGTTATTCATTTTTTTATGGTCACAATCAAGTATTGCATATAATTGTATCATAGTCTTGATAATGATTTAGGATTGCTATAGATGCAACTTGTGAAGCGCGCAGATATCACCTATCCAACTGACATAGGAATTCTCAATCGAACAAGAATGCAAACAGAAAAAATCGTAGATATCCTCTACGAGTCAATCAAAGACCAATGCCCGAAAAAACCCAGAACCTACCGCAAAAAAGCTCGTAAAGATTACCTAGCGATTGCTTTCGCAGCGCCGACCGACGCAGAGCAAAAAAAGAACAGCCCTTAAAAAGCAACTGCAATATATCAAAAGAAACCTAGCTCATATTGAGCAATTAATCGAGTTAGGCTCCCTTTTGGAGAACTTGAGTAAGCGACAATATAAACTGCTGCTAGTCTGTCAGGAAGTTTACCGCCAACAATCCTGGATGTACCAACACAAAACAAATAGAATTGACGAGAGAATACTAAGTTTAACCCAACCCCATGTTCGTCCCATAGTTAGAGGAAAAGCAGGAAAAGCCACAGAGTTTGGAGCCAAAATCTCAGCTAGCAGTTGTGACGGGTATATATTTATAGATCGAATTAGTTGGGATAACTTCAATGAATCAGGAGACTTAATAGCCCAAGTAGAAGCATTTAAAGAATTCACAGGACATTACCCAGAGTCGGTTCATGTTGACCAGATTTACCGCACACTGATGAATCGAGAATGGTGTAAAGAAAGAGGAATTAGGATGAGCGGTCCGCCCTTGGGGAGACGGCCAGCTCATGTGAGTAAAGCCACAAAGAAGCAAGCTAGAGAAGATGAAAAAGCCCGTCAGGCTATAGAAGGAAAATTTGGTCAAGCAAAAAGAAGATTTAATCTCGATCGAGTGATGGCTAAACTCGATAATACATCCGAAACAACGATTGCAATTGCTTTTTTAGTCATGAACCTTGTGGCAGGGTTATTGCGGTTATTGTGGCTTTTTGTGTGTCAATTTTTATTAATAACAACTGGAAAGAAGGCAAAAATTATCAAAAATTATGCCCTGGTATTACAACCAAAAGAAAAACTTAAGTTGAGCGTAGGCGAGCAATAGCGCGATCGAACTTTTTTGAGTTTTTTGGACTTATTCAGCAAGCCCTAGATAGTCTAAATGAAAGCTCATCACTCTAACTGTATTGGTTGATCTCTTTTACACCATAAACTCAGGAGAGCCCTTCTTTCTATCCCCTTATTCCGACTTCCTTATTCCGACTTCCTTATTCCGACTTCCTTATTCCGACTTCCATCGGACTGACATCCGTTACATCCGTTACATCCGAAGAAAGCTAATCCGTTGCCGAATTTCCTTTTTCCTTCTTCCTTCTTTCTTCTTCTTCCTTCCCAATTCCCAAATTTTACTTTTTTTGTAGCAACCAATAAGTCATCATATCCCCCTTACCTTTTACCGGAATCACGCCTCGCCTCTCAAACAAATACTTATCTTTCAAAAGCTCATAAGTAACATCAGTAACTTGAATGCTGCCTGCAAAACCCGTAGCTTCCATCCTCGCCGCTACATTCACCGTATCTCCCCACAAATCATACGTAAACTTGCTCACACCAATTACTCCCGCAACCACCGGCCCGGAATTGATGCCAACACGAATTGCCAGTTTTTCCCCTGTCTCGGCGCACAACTTTGCTATTTTTGCCTGCATTCCCAGGGCCATTTGGGCGATCGCCTCGGCGTGGTCATGTCTCGGCGTAGGCAGCCCCCCGACTACCATGTAAGCATCGCCAATAGTCTTAATTTTCTCCACACCGTATTTTTCAGCTAACTGGTCGAAGTGCGAAAAAATCACGTTCAAGCGCTTTACCAACTCGGTGGGAGACATTCTAGCAGACAACTCAGTAAAGCCAACAATATCAGCAAATAAAACACTTACTTGGGCAAAACTGTCGGCGATCGTGCTTTGCTCTGCCTTCAAGCGTTCTGCGATTGGTTTGGGTAAAATATTTAACAGCAACTTCTCGCTTTGTTCTTGTTGAACTTTTAGCGCTTCTTGTGCTAATTTGCGCTCGGTAATGTCAGAAACAGTACCCTCATAGTAAAGCAGCTCACCTTTTGAATCTCGAACAGCCCGAACATTTTCTGACACCCAAATCCGGCGCCCGTCTTTGCGACATACCATAGATTCAAATCCCGAAACGGCATTTTCAGTATCCATAGCAGCCACAAATTCGAGGCGGCGTTCCGGGTCAACGTAAAGTTGCTGAGCAATATTTTTAATCTCGGACATCAGTTCTTCTGGCGATTCGTAGCCGTACAATTTTGCCAAAGCTGGATTAGCGCTGAGATAGCCTCCTGAAGGCGTGCTTTGAAAAATGCCTTCCATCGCATTTTCTACAATGCTGTGATATTTTTCTTGAGCAATACGCAACAATTCTTCTGCTTGTTTGCGCTGAATCAAAGAACCTAATTGAGTGCCGACCGCATTAAAAACGTCTATAAATCGTGCGTCTTTCCCACCAGACGAAATTTTAAAGAAAACTAGCACTGCCAATACTTCATCGCCTACCAAAATCGGCACGCCAAAACCCGCTTTGAATCCTAGTTCTAGTGCTATCTGACTTCGGAAAAAATGCGGGTAGCCCATGGAAATATCTTCTACCCATTCCGGTTGCTTGGAGGCCCAAACTCGTCCCGGCAGCCCTATATTCATGGCAAATGTCAGTTGTTCGCTTTGCCTGCGGAACGCCTCCATCCTCGCGTTGCTGGCATACCAGCCGCGGGCAGATTGCAGCACAGTTCCTTCTGCATCGGGAATCCAAGCTTCTCCTACATCCCATCCGATTGTTTCGCCAACTTGGTGCAGAATTACTTCTAAAGCTGAGTGAAAGTCTAGAGCTTCGCCGATCGCCCGCGTAGTTTCCAGCAAAAACCGGATTGATTCTTCAGCCCGCTGCCGTTCTGCGATTTCTTCCTGCAATCTAGAATTGCGATCGTGCAGTTCCCTAGCTTGCTGTTGCAGTTTGGATTGCAGCAAACGAAGGGAAAGTTGATTTTGGACGCGGGCTAAGACTTCTTCTACTTGAAACGGTTTAGTAATATAATCCACTCCTCCTACTTGAAAAGCTTTAACTTTTTCCAGCACGTCATCTAGGGCACTAATAAAAATTACTGGAATATCTTTAGTTTGTTGGCTTAACTTTAACTTCTCACAAACTTCATACCCGTTCATTTGCGGCATATTAATATCTAGTAAAATTAGATCTGGAGGAGATATTTGTGCCCCTTGCAAAGCCAAGTGTCCGTTAATAGCCTTCCTGACATGATACCCGTGACATGTCAGCATAGTCGATAAAAGTCGCAAATTATCCGGCATATCGTCAACGATCAGAATGTCTTTAGGAGTCGCTGGTAATGGATGGTCGTTCATCATAATATAATTGAGTTAAATCGATAATGATATCTATCCGAAAATTATCGACTAAATCTGTTAAAGCGTTAGCGAGATTTGCCTCAGTTTCGGGAATTTGCTCGATGAGTTCGAGGATGCGGTTGTCATCAACACAAAGTGCTGCTCGGTGCAACTCGACCACCCAGTCTGTGGGCATTACACTCAAATCCTCGGGGGTCAAACTTTTAAGCAGCGTCGGTGTTGAAAAAGAAGTAGATAAGTTTTCTTTCTCATAAATATAACGCAGGTTGAGATGATGCGCTATCTTTTCAAAGAGTACCTCTTCCCGAAACGGTTTACATATCAAATCGTTACAACCAGCAGACAAAATTATTTGCCGCTGCTCGTCAAAAGCACTAGCCGTCAAGGCAATAATTATTGTTTTTTTACCTTCTAGAGTTTTCTTAATCTGTCTGGTCGCTTCATACCCATCCATCACGGGCATCAGCATATCCATTAATATCAAGTGCGGCTTCCAAGTTGAATTCAAAGCAATTGCTTCTTGACCGTTAGTTGCTTCCCGGACTTCAAATCCCAGGGGTACCAGCAGCTTAAGCAGCAGTTGGCGATTTTCCGCTACATCTTCAACTATTAATATCCGATAAGTGTCTTGCCCTGCTTCTAAAGCAATAACTTGTTTAACCGTCGATTTTTCTTGTTCATCACTTTCTGTTACTAAGTTAACCCAGATATTAAAGCTGAAAGTTGTGCCTTTGCCTAGTTGACTTTCTACAGCAATATCACCTCCCATAATCCGAACAAACTGTTGGCTAATCGGCAACCCCAGACCCGTTCCCTGCATAGATTTTCGACCTGTTTCGGTTTGTACAAAGGGCTTAAATAATGTGGAAACTTCCAAGGGAGAAATGCCGGGTCCCGTGTCGGCAATTTCAAAATACAATTGGGATTTGTTTTCTTCTGTGGCGTCTTTTTCAGCTTTGCTGCTGACGCGCAAAGTAACGGTTCCCTGTTGAGTAAATTTAATCGCATTGCCGATTAGGTTAATTAAAACTTGCCGCAATTTAGCTTCGTCTGTTTGAATGTACTGCGGCAAATCATCGGCCTTTTCAAAGATTAGGTGCAAACCTTTTGAGTTGGCTTTTAGTTGCAGCATTTCTTTGAGACTGTTGAGAAGGTTGTAGAGATTGAAGCTGCTGGGATTGATAGTAATTTGACCTGCTTCTATTTTGGACATTGACAAAACATCATTGATGAGTTCCAGCAAATGTTCGCCACTGCGGTTAATAATTTCTATGTATTCTTTTTGTTCTTCCGTGATAGAACTGTTGCGGGCCATGACTTGGGAAAAACCGAGAATGGCGTTGAGAGGTGTGCGAAGTTCGTGGCTCATGGAAGCTAGAAATTGGCTTTTGGCGCGGTTGGCAACTTCGGCGTTTTCTTTGGATTTCATCAGTTCTATGGACTGCCTTTGAGTGCGGGCGAGCAATTCCGCTTGCTGTAATGCTACTCCTAGCTGAGTACCTACATCAACTGCAACGTTGATTTCTGCTTCACTCCACTGGCGGGGGGCAGAATTTTGATAGGATGCTAGTAATCCCCAGAGCTTTTTGCCAGAAAATATTGGTACAATAATGTAGGATTTAGCTTGAAATCTTTCTAGCAATTGGATGTAACAATTATCGAAACCTTGCTTGTAAATATCTGGGACACAAAGGTAAGTTGTACCTCGGCTGTAGGCTCCGCCTTGGGTTTGTTGCAAATAGGTATCGCGTACTTCTTGTGAGGGGCTATCTAATTCTTTGACGACGCAACGGTCGCTGTTTAAAGCGCCTTCAGTAAGGTGAGAATCGATCTCCTGTGATTGGATGAAAGAAACCCACTTGCGGTCAAGGGATTCGGCTACAAATTCGCCGCTCCAGTCTGGATTGAAACGGTAAATGGCGACTCGATCGCACTTCATGGTTTGGCGCAATTCTCGGGTTGTGGCGTGAAAAATTTCTCGGATATCTAAAGTCTGCCGCATTCTTTCAATGATGCGGGCGATCGCTCTTTGTCGTAAAGCACTTTCTTGCAGTTCGGTTTCTGCTTGCTTGCGTTCGGTAATATCTACAGCCATTAAAGCAATGCCGATTGCTGTACCGTTATCGTCAATTAGTTGAGTATTGTACCACTCGCAGATGATAATTCTGCCGTCTTTAGTCAGATTTTCGGTAGTGCCGCTGGATTTGGGGTTCAAGTCGTGATTGAAAATCTCAGATAATTGCCGGTGGTAGCTTTCAGGTACGATCAAATCGGAGGCAACTCGACCAATCGCTTCTTGCTCACTGTAGCCAAAAATAGCAACGGCTGCGGGATTCCAAGTAATAATTTCAAAATTGAGGTTTAACTCGATAATGGCGATCGGCGTTTGCTGCAATAAAAATGAGATTCTTTGTTGGGACTCTAGCAGTTTTTCTTCGGCTAATTTGCGGTCTGTGATGTCATTAGCAGTGCCGAGAATTTGTTTAGGTTTACCATCGCTTGTTCTGAGAAATACTGTATCCCAACTGTGCATCCACCGCCATTCACCGTTTTTGTGTTTCATTCGGTATTGACATTCAACGACATCACCGTCTTTGGCTTGATCAACTTTTTGTACGCTATCAAAAAAATTTGGCAAATCGTCGGAGTTGAGCAGAATTGGCATCATTGCTGTACCCATATCTTGTATTTCTTGGGCGGTATATCCGAGCATCGTCGAAATTTGTCGATTGGCATAAACATTCCGCTGTTCAATTACATCGTAAACGTACAACAGGTTGGGATTGGAATCGGCGATTGCTTGAATGAAGTGCTGGCTTTCTCTGAGTGCGGATTCTGTTTGTTTACGAACGCTAATATCTCGCGCCACAATAATTACTGAATCTGGAGTCAGGGGAGAAACTTTAGCATCGAGGCAAACGTCGCGCTCTCCGACTTTAAAGCTATATTCAACATTGATAGTTTGCTTCGTTTTTAGAGCTTGTTGGATGGCATCTAATACTAAATCTGCTATAGGTTTCGGCAAGACTTCGTGGGCGGTTTTGTCAATCATTTCGCTGGGAGGTTTCACCAAATTCGTTGATGCTGTCGGGGCGATTTTGATACAGCGCCCTTCTGCATTTCTCACTAAAACTGTGTCAGTCATGGCGGCAAAAATCGCCCGCAATTCTGCTTCAGATTCTTGCAGAGCTTGCTCGGCGCGGACACGGGTGCGAATTTCTGCTTGCAGCACTTTATTTTGCCGATCGAGCTGCTGAATTCGGTTTTTTTCTCGTTCGATCAGTTTAGCTTGAGCGATGGCGAGCCCTACTTGAGCCGCCACAGCTTCTAATAAGTCGATTTCCTCGGAAGTCCATTCCCGGTAGCGATCGCACTGGTGCAAACAGATAGCACCGTTTGCCCGGCCTTGGTAAGAAGTGCGAATTGCCAGCATCGATTTTAACCCAACCTTCTGGCAAATCGGTTGAACAGCTTGCAACAGAGGGTCTGAATAAACATTGTTGGAGGCGATCGCCAGATCTTGTATCATCATTTGTATGACGTGAGGATTGCCCCAAATTGGAACAGGTACGTTCCGAATAGATTCGCACTCGGGTTCGAGATACTCTGCCGCCAGAGGAATATCGACTTGGGGAGTAGTAACGTAAGTATGAATCAAACAGCGATTGACGCAGAATGCCAGACCGATTTGAGTTGCAGCTATTTGAAATATTTTTTCTGGCTGCAAGCTTGAGCGAATTTCTTGAGTTATTTTTGCAATCAGCAATTCTCGCTGAACTTGCCGTTCTAAAGCAGCTTTAGCTCCTGCCATTTCTATTTCCGCGTGCTTGCGATCGCTGATATCAAAAAGTACGCCATACCAAACAATATCGCCATTATCGCGCATTTCTGGTCGAGAATTAGATTGCAGCCATTTGAGTTTCCCCGACGGTGTAATAATCCGCCATTCAAAGGCAAAAGGTTCTAAGGTTTTGGCGCTAGTAGCAATTTTTTTGACCAGATATTCTAGGTCATCTGGATGATTTTGAGCGAAGCAAAAGTCAGGATTTGTTAATATTTCCTCACTCTCTAATTCGTAAATCTCCCGACAAGCATAACTAATATATTCAAACTTAAAACTTCCATCGGGCTTCTTGATAAATTGATAAAGAACTCCCGGTATATTGACCGCCAATTTCTGCAACCGCGCTTTGCTTTCCCGGAGTGATTGTTCTGTTCGCTTGCGAAATTCTACCTCTTGTTGCAGTTGGGCATTCTGCTGTTTTAATTGTTTTGATAGCTGTTGTATAGTCAATTGACTTTCGATCCGCACTAAAAATTCTTCCACTTGAAAAGGCTTAGTAATGTAGTCAACACCGCCGACTTCAAAAGCTCTGACTTTGTGAAATATTTCATCAAAAACACTCAAGAAAATAACCGGAATTTCCCTCGTTTTCTCGTTGGATTTCAGTCTGGTACAGACTTCATATCCGTTCATTTTGGGCATGGCAATATCTAGCAAAATCAAGTCTGGGAGAACGGTTAAATTAGCATTAACCGCCATTTCTCCCGAAATCGCCCGCTGAACTTTATACCCTTCTTTCGTCAATATGTTTGATATAAACCGCAGGTTGTGGGGCTGAGCATCAATAATTAAAATGTGAATAATTTCTTTGTCAAATATCATTTTTTGTCGGATTATTGTGAAGTTTTTAGTGCAAGCAGCAGATTGATGATTTAATAAATTTAGCGATGCCTTCCGATGAGCATTATTTATTAAACCTTTTCAGACTCAGCAAATAGAGGATTAACTTTAGATATTAGCCATCAACTAACGCACCTTCTATTTTGAAAAATTATTGGTTGCTTGTCTTAAGTTTCCCACTCAAATTAACCGTAGTTAACCATATTTTATTGCCGAAACAAATCCCCTTATTTGATGTCCAAATTAAGTTTGCAGAAAAACAATCATCGCTTAGGCACTCCAGACCAAAGCAAGCGGGTTTTTTAACTTTGTTCAAGGGCTGCGACCAAGTATTTTCGTACAACCCGGTTGATGCAGGACAGTTTTTTGCTTGACTTTTGCATTGCATTAAAAGTCCCAGGAGGATAACACCAGTTTCTTGACATTCTGCTGCCACATTCAAATGGTTTTAGCCGAGATACACACCGGGACATACGGCGAGGCGAAGAAACCGTTTTTTTTTACTCTTGTCGCTGCAACGAAGTATGGCTGTGAAAAACCTCGGTTTTGACGCACCCGCCCATCAGTCTTAAGATATTTATAGGGGACTAAGAGTATAGATCCATCCACCCCGCACCCAAAGCCTACCATATAAACTATTTTCTCGGTCTTTTCTAGGCCAGCAATTCCTTAAGTTTAGCAATATTTTCACTGCTCAGGTAAATTTTAATTTCTAGTTCTTGGTCAGATTCCCACAGCAGCAGCATATTATCTTCGCCCAAGGCGATTTCGGGATTGTTTAATTCAAGTGTTTGATATTTAACTTCGGGAATTCCTACGCGAATTACCAGTTCCGCTTCCAACTGAGGATAGATGTACAATTGCTGTTGCAAGTTGTCAAGTTCTAATTTGTCAACAGTGTTGTTACGTTGGACAGGAGAATCGGGTTTGTACCAATAGAGAGTTTGCTCCCGAATTTCGGGATTGACTATCACAAATTTTTCGTCAAAACGCTGGGGGTGCCAGTGAATTTCGCTCAGACCGCCGATTTGCGGAATCAGTCGCTCTACCCAGCTAATTTCTTTCCCGTTCAGGTTTCCCCACCACTGACTGATATTATCGAGATTGTCAGCATTTTCGGGGTGGCTGCTGCCGGACTGCCAGACTGTTTTTAGTTGTTGCATATACAGGTTCTCCAGCGAATTTAAATTTGAGCTTGCAGGCGTTCAATTGGAGATTCATTCGTTATACAATAATTTTAATGGACTTACCAATTATTTACCACGAAGATTACGTTGCACCTCTGCCACCGGAGCACCGCTTCCCGATGGCAAAGTTTCGGATGCTTTACCAGATGCTGCTCGCGGACGGAGTAGCAGATAAATCGCAATTTCACGCTCCCGAACTTGGGCCTCAAGAATGGATTGAATTAGTCCACGACCGCTGCTACGTTCAAGCTTACTGCAACGGGACGCTCGATGACAAAGCGACTCGGCGAATTGGTCTGCCTTGGAGTCGGGCCCTTGCTAATCGCACTTGCACTGCGGTTGCAGGAACTGTACTAACTGCAAAGCTCGCTTTAGAATACGGTTTGGCTTGCAATACTGCGGGCGGAACTCATCACGCCTTCCCTGCTTTTGGGTCTGGTTTTTGTATTTTTAATGATTTGGCGATCGCCTCTCGCGTCTTACAAAAAAATGGTTTAGTTCGCAAAGTTTTAATTGTCGATTTAGATGTCCACCAAGGAGACGGAACCGCCGTAATATTCCAAGATGACAGTAGCGTTTTTACTTTCTCGATGCACTGCGAAGTCAATTTTCCCGGCACTAAACAAAAGGGCGATTTAGATGTACCTTTGGCTGTGGGTATGGAGGACGACGAATATTTACAAACATTGGATAAATTCTTACCAGATTTGCTGTCAAATGTCAAGCCAGATTTAGTTTTGTACGATGCTGGAGTAGACCCTCATCACGGTGACAAACTGGGAAAATTAGCTTTAACTGATACGGGCTTATTTCGCCGGGAAATGCAAGTTTTGATGGCGTGTTTGGCTGGCGGCTATCCCGTTGCCTGCGTGATTGGCGGGGGCTATTCCGACGACATGAATGGGTTAGTTTACCGACATTCGCTGCTGCACCGAGCTGCCAGTCAAGCCTACAGGCAGTATCGACTTTGATCCAGCAAGAGTCCGGACACTTTTTCTATTGCCCAATGGCTTATTCTTACTTGACTTTGAGGCTAGCGTAAATAATGAAATCAATGTCATCTCTACCCCTGACGCGGCATTTAATTCGACTTTTTTATGCTGCTTGCCCTGTAAGGCTTGTAGTATAGTTCCAAAAACTGTGCGGAGTATTGACCCAGATTGGGGAGATTTAATATGGACTTCAGTATTCTTTGGCGATATGATTGCGTGTTTAGGGTGTCAATTAATACTAAAAACTGGCTAAAGTGGCATTAAAATAGATATATCGCATTCAATCCTAGTGTATTTTATGGACTCCAACTCGTTAAATATCACAGAAGATGGGGCCAAAGAACCGACTTTGATGCCCATAGACAAGCGCTACCTGCTAGTCCTCAACATCACAACATCCTTCTGCGACTCCAAAGGCTGCAGGTATCTCGATTTAATGTGGGCTAAAGACCTAACTCAACACTTTAAGTATTTGAAAAACTTCACGCTAGCATCTCCGTGCGTGCGAGAAACCCTCCCCGAAAATACCATAGAGGTGGATTCGGAAACATCATTTGCTGATGCTAAATTTATTGACCTTCCCTCCCCAAATAGCTTGGCCAAAGGAATATTTCTGCTGCCGGCAACGGTTGCCCAGCTTTGGGGCGCGATCGCATCTTCAGATGGTAGTAATAAATATGTAGTGAAGTTTAATTACAGTAATTGAATACATAGGATAATTTTATAAATAACACAATCAA
>NZ_JAUBTV010000141.1:0-11221 GCF_036705145.1 Microcoleus sp. B5-D4
GGCGTCCCGCCCGTCCAGAAAGGGCGGGCGGGACGCCCATCCCACAATAACCATCACGCATTGTAAGTTATTTAATTCTCATTCCTCACCACTTTCCTGACATCGTGCCCTTGAGTCTCAATTCTTCTCGACTAACTAGAGCTTCGTAGTAATCGGGTTTGATTTCGAGGGCGACTCCGTAAGAGCTAATGGCATCTTGAGTTCGCTGCAATTTTTGCAAAACGTCGCCCCGCTGCGCCCAAGCTTCCCAGTTGTCTGGCTTGAGTTGAATCACTTGGTCAAAAGCGACGAGTGCTTGGGAATACTTCTGCATTTCCCCTAGGATCAGACCTCGCTGCACCCAGCCTTGATAGTTATCCGGCCAGATAGTAATTGCTCGATCGTATGATGTTAGAGCTGCTTCGTACTGCTGCAATTTGGACAAAGAGTTGCCGCGTTGCAACCAAGCTTCAAAATTGTCCGGCACGATTTTAATTACGCGATTGTAAGCTGCGACGGCTTCTTCGTAACGCTGCAATTTTTCCAGCGCTGCGCCTTGCTGCAACCCTACTTTTGATGTAATTTCTGCTTCTGAAGTCAGAGAGATTACTTTATCAAAACAGGCTATCGCTTCTTCGTATTGCTGCAATTTTTCCAAAGCTTCGCCTCGCAAGTTCCAAGCTTCTAGAAAGTTACCTTCAATTTGTAGGGCATTACTGTAAGCGATAATTGCCTCTTTGTAGCGTTCCAATCCTGCTAGCGCCATGCCTCTACCCAGCCAAGCTTCGGGAAAATTCGGATTAATTTGAATGGCTTGGTCAAAAGCAGCGATCGCCCCTTCAAAATCTCTCGATTCTGACAGTGTTTGACCGCGCCCGATCCATGCTTCGGGATACAAAGAATTAATTTGAATTGCCCGATCGAAACAAGCAATTGCCGCATCGGCCCACTGGTGTTTGAGGGCCATTCCTTTATAAAACCAAGCTTCGCAGTCGTTGGGCTGCATTTGCAGTACGCGATCGTAAGCTGTCACCGCTTCTGCGTATTTGTGCAATTTTGCTGAAGCAATGCCCCGATTGAACCAAGCCAGACTATTTTGCGGTTGCAGTTGAATGGCGCGATCGTAAGAAGTTACAGCTTCAGCGTAGCGTTCGGTTTTCATCAAAGCCAAACCTCGGTTCAGCCAAGCTTCCCAGTTAGTCGGGACGAGTTTCAGCGCGCGCTCAAAAGCCGCCACGGCTTCAGGATAGCGATCCGCTTGAACCAAAACGTTGCCTTGCCGATACCACATGGCGGGCAAATTCGGATGAAGTTGGGTTGCTTTTTTGTAACAGGTTGCGGCTGCATCCCACTGCTGCAATTCCTCTAAAACTCTGCCTCGCTGATACCAAGCTTCGTGCTTTTCTGAATTGATTTGAATTGCGGTGTCGAAAGCCGCGAGCGCTTCTGAGTGATTTTGCAAACTTAACAGCCCTGTGCCGCGCAGCATCCAAGCCCAGTATTCTTCCGGATTAATTGCTGTAGCTCGATCGGCACAGGCTACGGTTTCTGCGTAGGAATGCAGTTGCTTGTAAGCTTTACCCAGATTCAGCCACGCCCTGGCCCAGTCCGGCTTAATTTGAACCGCTTTTCCGTAGCAAAGGACTGCCGCTTCGTACCTTCCTGCGGCGTACAATCTATTGCCCCGATCGTAATCTGGAAATGCTGCAAAAATTCTTAAAATCGGCGGCAGCAGAGCTGGTTGGGGGTTTGAGGAGTTTTCCGGAGCCGAAGTCGAGAGGTCTGGCATACGCCTTGCACATAAAAAATTTAGTGGGATAACAAGCTTGCGGTCTTATATATTAACTTATGCTTTTCTTAATCTCGCTGCTGTTTTGAAACAAATTTAGCATATCAGGCTTGGTGCAACCAATCATTTTTACTTAATTCTAGTAGGTATAAAATTATGCACCCTTCCCACTTTCGGTACACCCCTATAAAATACGGTCAGTCGATTTTCGATTTTCGATTTTCGATTGACCGAAAGCATCCAGAATACAAGCAGATATGTCCTAATTCAGATTTCAAACCAAATTTAATATGTTAGAATTGCACGCGCTTTTAGATGTCACGGACTGTCATTGGGAGTCGATCGACTCGCAGCCGAATTATTGGTACGAAGGCCGTTGTCCTCAAAGTGGCGAACTGCTGAGACTGCCGCGCACTCGAATGTCCGAGGATCTGGCGCGGGGTTTGATGCAGTACCTGGCGGCTGACGATTCCTACGATCGCGAAGGGAAGATGTACGGCATATTACTGGTGGAGATGCCTTCGGGGGAACAGGGGATACTCAAAGCGTTTTCCGGGCTGCTGAACGGTTGCAGCATTGTTGAGGGCTGGGTGCCACCCATTCCGGGACGAGATCGTGTGGCTTTCGAGGAAGCCCGCACGTTAACTCAATTGGAGGCGATGAAACAGGAACTTATTGCACTCAATCAACTCCCGCAGCGACAAGAGTATGAAGCCTTATTTCGGGAGTTTGAAGTGCAAATGCAAGTTTTGAGCGATCGGCACCGCAATTGCAAGCAGCAGCGAGACGAAAAACGCCAGTTACTGTGTCAAACTCTCGCAGCAGAAACACTAGAAATTGCCCTGGAACAACTGAATCAAGAAAGCCGTTTGGAGAAAATGGAACGCAGACAATTGAAACGGCAGCGGGATGAAACATTGCAGCCGCTAAAACAATTAATTGAAGCTGCGGATCGACGGATGCGGGCGCTAAAACAGCGGCGAAAAGAACTTTCCCGCGAACTTCAGACGCAAATGCACGCGGCTTACACTCTGATGAATTTTTTGGGGAAATCGATCTCGATCTCCTCATTGATGCCAACTAATTCTATTCCCACTGGCACCGGCGACTGCTGCGCGCCAAAATTGCTTCACTACGCGGCAGTACACAATCTGAAACCGCTGGCAATGGCTGAGTTTTGGTGGGGGCCGCCATCGGGCGATAAGATACAGGGAGAATTTTATGGTGCTTGTGGCGATCGGTGTCAGCCGTTGATGGGTTTTTTGCTGTCAGGATTGGCTCAAAATCCGCTTGTTTCTAATAATATAAATGAGGGTTTGACGGGCGGGTTAGAAGCCCAACCCCTACTCCCCACAAGCAATAATATTTCTTGTGGAACGGGCATCTTGCCCGTTGCGGGCGGGCAAAAAGCCCAACCCACAAATCATCATATTTCTTGTGGAACGGGCATCTTGCCCGTTGCGGGCGGGCAAAAAGCCCAACCCACAAATCATCATATTTCTTGTGGAACGGGCATCTTGCCCGTTACCGAAATGCTACCGATTATCTATGAAGACAAATGGTTAATTGCGGTCAATAAACCCTCTGGCTTGCTGTCAGTTCCAGGTCGTTATTTAGAAAATCAAGATAGTGTTTTTAGTCGTTTGCGTAACTTGTTACCGGATAGTTTTAATTTGACAGTCGTGCATCGTTTAGATTGGGAAACATCTGGAATTTTGCTCTTGGCGCGGGACAAAGAAACTAGCAGTAAACTCAGGCAGCAATTTGCAAAAAAGCAGGTTCACAAAGTTTATGAAGCGGTGCTTTCGGGTACTGTAAATGTTGACACAGGGACGATCGATCTTCCACTTTGGGGCGATCCCGAAAATCGCCCTTACCAGCAAGTCAATTGGGAGTGCGGAAAACCCAGCGTTACTCGCTTTCAGGTAATGGCGATGGAGGGAAATTTTACTCGCGTCGAGTTTTTGCCGCTGACGGGACGCACTCATCAATTGAGGGTTCATGCAGCGGATGTTCGAGGGTTGGGGATACCGATTTTGGGCGATCGACTTTACGGATGTGGGGCTGCTGCGAACCGGCTACACTTGCACGCGCGGGAACTTTCGTTTGAGCATCCGCAGTTGGGAGAAAGGTTATACCTACAGGCAGAAACACCATTTTAACTCTCTTTTGTCACTTCGGGCGAGAGTATAGCGGTATGGTGCGTCGCTCATTGATAGTCGTAAATAATCAGAATTCTGGTGGCGACGCACCCTACTTTAATTAGAATAGGAGTAGGATAATAATCTCTACCGAAAGTGACAGAAGAGGGTTAAGCTAAGGGCGATCGGGCAACGATCGATATCTGTAGAATAACAAGTAATCTCCTTTCCGGTTACACCGTCAACAGTGAACTCGAATTTACTATTCCGATGCTAAGGGATGAGAACTAAATAAAATCCACTTTTCATGACTGTTGTGGGATGGGCGTCCCGCCCGTCCTTTCTGGGCGGGACGCCCATCCCACAAGAAAAAAGGGAAATTATTTAATTGACGATCCTAACGGATTTGATATAATTGCTTCAGCATCAAAAGTTTTAGTAGAAACCGGTGCTAACAGTAAGTCATAGTTTTATTGATTTAATCCTAAACGAGGCTGAAATATTACAGCTTTATCGCTATCGAGAGCGCTATCTAAATTAAGAGGATACTCTGTTAATTTTCGAGTAGCGATAACGATATGGCTGACATTTTTTTTCAGATTCATGTTTGTTGACATAACCCTAATTTTAGCACCTAACATATTAGAGATTTGCTTTGGGAACCCGATCGACTTTCAATTTTAGCTCTAACGTATAGCGGTTCTCAAGCGTGGTGAGGTATGCTCTATGCCCTATGCCCACGGATCCCTATGCCCATGAGTACCTCATCTTTCTGAGAAAGGCTATACAATAACTAATAACTAATAACCCACAACTACCACTGCGGCTCGGAAGCCATCAAAGCAGTCGCAGCCTCGCTCGGTAACGGCTTAGCAAAAAAATAACCCTGACCATATTCGCAGCCGATCGACCTCAACCGGGCTAATTGTGCCGCCGTCTCCACACCCTCAGCAATCACATCCATACCCAAAGCATGAGCCAGCGCTACAATCGTCCGCACGATCGCCACATTCTCCCCCTCGCTTTCGATCTCCATTCGCCCCACAAACGACTTATCAACCTTCAAAGTATCCGTAGGAAACCGACTCAAATAACTCAACGACGAATAACCAGTGCCAAAATCATCAATTCCCAACTTGACATTTAACGCTTTCATCTGCTTCAAAACCGCGATCGCCGACTCCACATCCTCCATCACCACACTCTCAGTAATCTCCAACTTCAAACTCTCGGCACTCAAACCCGTTGTTTCCAAAATCACCTTCAGGCGATCGACCAAATCCGGCTGAGCAAACTGCTTCCCAGATAAATTTACACTCATAATCAAAGCTCGATCGAAACCAAACATTTCCTCCCACAGTCGCAACTGCCGACAAGCCTCCTCCAACACCCACTCACCCAGCGGCACAATTGCCCCCGTTTCCTCAGCCACCGGAATAAACTTGATCGGCCCAATCAAACCCCGCAGCGGGTGTTGCCAGCGTACCAAAGCCTCAAACCCAATAATCCTCCCGCTTGCCAAAGAGACAAACGGCTGATAGTGCAGCAAAAATTCCCGACGCTTGAGGGCAATCCGCAAATCCGTCTCCAACTGCAACCTCTCCACCGCCAAAGCGTGCATCGAAGCATTAAACACCTGATACCTTCCCGTTCCCAAAGCCTTCGCCCGGTACATCGCCGTGTGGGCGTCCCGCAGCAAGTGTTCCGGCTGTTCCCTGACATTAGCAGCGGGTTCGCCCCCCAGGGCAATCCCGATGCTTGCAGTCACAAACACCTCCTGCCCATTCAACTCAAAAGGCACAATTAAAGCTTTGTGAATTCGATCGGCCAAATCCACAGCACTGTCAACATCAATATTCCTCACCAAAATCGCAAAATCATCACCCCCCACCCGCGCCACAGTATCCCCGGAGCCAATAATCGCCCTCAACCGCAGCACCACCGCCATCAGCAGTTCATCCCCCACCAAATGACCCAAAGAATCATTAATCACCTTAAACCTGTCTAAATCCAGAAACAGCACCGCAAACAGATGGCTGTGGCGGCCCCTAGTATTGGCGATCGCCCGCCCCAAGCAATCCACGAACAAATCCCGGTTGGGCAAACCTGTTAGAGAATCGTGAAAAGCATCGTAAAGCTTCCTGTAAGCACTGACACTCACACCAGTCACCACCAAACCTAAAGCCGGCGACACCAGCGGCACCCACCCACCCCCAGTAAAAATCCCATAACTAATCCCCAAAAGTCCCATCAATGCAGCACCCCCAGCCAATCCCGCCCTCCCAGGATGCTGAATCCGCCAAGCCAAAACCCCGCCAACCATCGCCCAAGCAGCGTTCCACAAAATTTCCGCCCATTCCGGCCACACCCAAAACAGCGATCGTCCATCCAAAACCGCACTCAATATTTGGCTGAGCATTTGCGCGTGCAGCAACACCCCCGGCGTTTTCGGACTTTGCTTTTTAACCGGGCTGTAAGGCGTCAAAAACAAATCTCTGGTACTCGGTGCCGTCGTCCCGATCAGCACAATCTTGTCCTTAACCCAGCTTGGTTCAATTTCCCCGTTCAATACCTGCCTGATACTGACTTGTCGCGCCACCTCCTTACCAGAACGGTATTTGAGCAGAATTTGGTAGCCTGTGGTGTCAATATTTGCATAGCCGCCACTGTTAGAAGTTAAAGGCACAAATTCTGCCTTTCCCCAGTTGATTTGGTGAGGATGAACAGCGCTATTTTTCTGCTGTACTCTGTCTTTGAGATACAACAAAGCCACTTGCACAGAAAATGAGAAAGCAGTATTCTTTTCTGGTTGCGAGACTGAGAGCAAATTGCGGCGTACAACGCCATCAGGATCGAGCACGAAGTCGTTAAAACCAACTCGATCGGGCGGTATCCCCGGAGGCGCAGGCACTCCCTGACTTTCTGAATCGCTCAATTTATAGATCGCCACCACATTCGGTGCTTTCAGCGCGGCCAGCAATTCTTGGTGTCCCGGCGCTTGAGGCAAATCCCGGTACAAATCCAAACCGATGACTTTTGGCTGATACTTTTGCAGTTTTGTCAAGGTTTGAGCGATCGTCTTGTCGGAAACCGGAAATCTCCCCAAAGCTTGAATATCGGCTTCAGAAATTTCCACTACCAGCAGTCGCGGATCGGGGCCGGAATCTGGCTGCAAGCGCACTAACGAGTCAAAACTCCCCAACTCCCAGCTTTGCAGGCCTCCCAACTGCCGAACTACCATATTCAGCAGCGTTACAGTCGCGCCCGCAAGCATTGCAGGCAAAATCCTGACCCGTCGTTTTTGAGAACTCAGGTTGAGGCCAGTTGCCACAGACATGACATATCGAAGATTTCGAGAGAATTTGGCAGTCACAGAAAAAATATGTCGGTGCAAATTAGCTTTGCACAAGTCTGTTCTAACAGAATTGAGCTTAATATGAGATTGAATGTAATTTTTTCAGAACTTGTGCCGCCACCGAGTTTCTTTAAGCTAATTACTCGATGCAGGCAAAGTATTTCTCGAATGGGAAACCGGGTTTTTGAAGATTTGCCGACAAATCCTGTCTTTCATTCCTTGTTTCCCCAAATTCCCACAAGCGTTAAAATTTACTCGATCGAACTTTCTGGATATTTTTGAGATTATGGCGAATCAACTTCCGATTCCGGTGATTGTTAACGGTGCTGCAGGCAAAATGGGCCGCGAAGTAATTAAGGCGATCGCCCATGCTAGTGACATGACCTTATTTGGGGCTGTAGACCGCTCCCCTGAGTGTCTCAACGCCGATGCCGGCGAATTAGCCGGATGTGGCCCGTTAGAAGTTCCCATCACTGACGACTTGCAAGGAATGCTGGTATTAGCAGCTCAGGAAAAGCAGTTAGGCGTGATGGTAGATTTTACGCACCCTTCGTCAGTTTATGAAAACGTGCGATCGGCAATAGCTTACGGCATTCGCCCGGTAGTCGGCACTACTGGCTTGAGCAGCAAGCAAATTGAAAACTTAGCTGAATTCGCTGATAAAGCGAGCATCGGCTGTTTGATCGTACCCAATTTCTCGATCGGCATGGTTTTGCTCCAACAAGCCGCCGTCACGGCATCTCAGTATTTTGAACACGTAGAAATTATCGAGCTGCACCACAATCAAAAAGCCGACGCCCCCAGTGGCACGGCAATTCAAACTGCCCAAATGTTAGCAGAGATGGGAAAAACTTTCAATCTGCCAGAAGTTGAGGAAACCGAAAAATTAGCCGGAGCTCGAGGTTCACTGGCCGATGAAGGGATTCGCATTCACAGCATCCGTTTACCCGGTTTAATTGCCCACCAAGAGGTAATTTTTGGCGGCGTCGGTCAAGTTTATACTTTACGACACGATACGAGCGATCGAGCTTGTTATATGCCCGGAGTCTTGCTGTCTATACGCAAAGTCATTGAATTGCGATCGCTCGTTTACGGATTGGAAAAAATACTGTAGGTAATTGGTAATTGGTAATTGGTAATTGGTAACTTGTTACTACTGCCAACTGCCAACTGCCAACTGCCAACTGCCAACTGCCAACTGCCAACTGACTAATTATGCTAATTCCCTTAACCCGCGAAACCTTTCAAGAACTAATTCCCGCCGTCGCCACGGGAGCGCAATACAAATATATCTGGGGAAAACCGCCCGATTTTTTGAGGCGAATGTTAATCTCTGCAGTCAGCGTAGTTTTCCTCCTGGTAGTCTACAACTTCGCCGGTTCCGATGTCGCGCCGCTAGTTTTAATCACCGGATTGATAGCTGGTTTGTACTGGCTGTGGGGCCCCATTTTGTGGGCGAGTTTGCGGAATGCAGAATGTCGCAAATATCAATACTGCGGTTTTTGGCAAGGACGAGTTTTGGATATATATATTACAGATGAAGTCACAAGTCAAGAAGAAACAGTCAATCAAAAAGGACAACTCGTAATAGTTGACAACCTAGAACCGCGCATCAACTTAGAAGTTGGTGACAAAACCGGATTTACTACTACACTTCGAGCTCCATTGCGGAAGGATCACCAAGGAATTGTCCCCGGCCAAGCTGCTTTAATGTTAATTATGTCAAATCAAGAAGATTTAGGCAGAATTGCCAAAGTTTCAGATATTTATATTCCCAGCCGTGACGTGTGGGTGAGCGACTATCCTTATTTACGCAGAGATTTGTTTGTCGAGATGAGCCAGCAAATTAAAAAAGGTAGGAAAAAAGACCGAGAGCGAGATAATGACAATAGAAGCACAAAAAGGAGATCGTCCGCTGATTATTAATCTGGGACTTATGCACGGGTGCGTGGGCAGAAACCGGGTTTTGGGGAGATACTTGGTTGTAGTCGCAAATTAAGGTGAAAAACCCGGTTTCTCGGAACTCATATCAATTCCGTTATTATAGGAATGACAAGCGAGGAGACGGCACTGCCGTGTCCTAAATTTTGGCTAATAATTCCGATGCAACCGGAAACGATCTCACAGATAGAATGACTACTGACTACTGACTACTGACTACTGACTGCTGACTTCTCCATCAACTGTTCCCCTCTTGGCCGTAAGCTTGCCAAGCCAAATCCACCAGCCCGTTAACAATAGCCACAGCCACCACCGCAGAACCCTTGCGGCCCTCAATCCGAATGTGAGGAATCATCGAATCATGCAGCCGCGACTTCGCCACGTCCACCCCTACAAACCCAGAAGGCGTCCCAATTACCAAAGCCGGTCGAATTTCCTCAGATTCAATCAAATCTACGATCGCCGACAAAGCAGTTTGAGCCTGGCCCACCACAAAAATCCCTTCAGGATAGCGTCTGGCCAAAGTTTCAATCCCCCAAGCCGCCCGCGTCCTTTCCTTTTGGGGGCGTGTCAAAGCCTCCATCGAACAGTAAACCGGATTCGCAAAGGTACTTTGGATTTGTGGCGTAATGCCCACCTGCACCATCGGCACATCTACCACGATCGTAGTCCGAGCAGCCAAAGCTGCCGCCCCAGCCTGCAAAGCCTGATCGGAAAAACTAATTAAAGACTTGTACTCAAAATCAGCAGTCGCATAAATCACGCGGCGGACTATTTCGTACTCCGCCGCTGAAAAACCGTGGTCGCCAATTTCGTTATCGATTAATCCCAGACTCTGGGCATCGCTTACGTGCCATTCCATTTGTTGGATAGCTGTCGCCTGTGAGTTGTCAGGTATCAGCTTACCAGCTTTTAGTCATTTGTTGACTGTTGACTGTTGACTGATGACTGTTGACTGTTGACTGTTGACTGTTGACTGTTGACTGTTGATTGTTGACTGTTGACTGTTGACTGGCAACTGCCAACTACCAACTGACAACTAAGTTTCCGACGATGAAGAAGATTTGCCCAACACCGGAGTCAGGAATGCCACCAAAGCTCCGATCGCAAAACCGGCCACATTCCGAACCACAGGCAACCAGTCAGAAGTCCGAGTCACCACAGGCCCAAGTCCGAAAGCGAAAAACAGAATGCCCCACAGCGGCGAAAAAATCAGCGCCCACTGCCAAGCCACAACCTGTCCCGGCTTCCGAGGCTGAGCCGCAAACCCGCAGATGACGCCGCCAACCACCGACGTAATTAACGTCAGAATCCACTGTTCCCTTGGCAAACCCGGAACCACGCGGCATCCGCCCTGACGCAAACAGCCTTCTATCGACTCCAAAGATTCAATAATCGCTCGATCTTCGCCATTGTCCCGCACAAAAAATTGATTACCGTAGCGGGTTTGCAGTTCCACCCAAAAAGTGCGCGGCAGCAGCGGATACAGCGAGTCGCCCACATTAAAATTGAGCAAATTGCCCCCTCGCGGGTCAGCAACTAATAACACACTCTTGTCATCTAGCCCCCAATAACTTTTGACCGCCAAACCTGGCGTGCGATCGTACTGAGTCAGCACTCGCAGTTTCCAGCCGGTTTCGGCTTCAAATGCCTTTAAATTTTTTGCCAAAGTTTGTTCTTCAATATCCGTAAGGGCTTTAGCTAAGTCAATGATCGGCGTCTGAGTTGACGGCAACAAATCGGGATTATTGAAAGCGTGGGCCGCAGGTGCGATCGTCCACACAGACAAAGCCAGAAAAAATGCGGCAACAGAGGCTAGAAATTTTCGCGGGAAAAGCTGTGACATAGGAACTTATAATCCGGGTCTTAATTGTGAATGCTAGCTGGCGGTCTTAACCAGAGGATAAGAGAAAACTCATATTTCTTTACAATTATTTACTTTACAGGAAGCCGAGAGCAAGGGGAAGGAAAAAATAGTTTTTGAGAAAGGGGGAGGGGGGGAGGGGGGGGGGGGGA
>NZ_JAUBTV010000142.1:0-11136 GCF_036705145.1 Microcoleus sp. B5-D4
CAAAATTATAAAACGGTTGTGTGAGGAAAGCGAACTGCAAGCGTATCAGAAAGCAACTCTTAATTGATACGGCAAATAGTTTGAATTTGACCTCGACTTTATCAGGGTTTTGGTTGCTTTAATTAGGAGGGTTATTTGATACGGGCGATTATTTATTGCAGAGTCAGCACGGATGACCAGAACTGCGATCGGCAAGAGAGGGATTTAAGAGACTTTGCCGATCGCGCTGGGTATAAGGTTGTCGAGGTAGTTCGCGAGACTGCCAGCGGTGCAAAAGCCGATCGCCCGGAACGCAAAAAAATTATGGCGGCGGCACAAGCTCGGAAAGTGTCGGCGGTACTAGTAACTGAAGCTAGCCGCTGGAGCAGAAGCACGATGGATTTGTTGGGAACTCTGCAAGATTTGAACGCCTGGGGAGTGAGTTTGGTTACTCTGGCGGGAATCAGCCTCGACCTCAACACGCCGCAAGGCAAATTAATGGCGGCCGTACTTTCAGCCATTGCCGAGTTTGAGCGCGACTTAATCCGCGAGCGAGTAAAGTCTGGGATTGCATCTGCAAAATCTAAAGGGCAAAAATTTGGACGACCGCGACTGTCGGAAAGCGCGATCGCCTTTGTGTACCAATTGCGCGCACAGGGTAAAAGTTATTCACAAATTGCAGTGCTTTCAGGGGTTTCTCGAACAAAAATAGCGGCGCTTTGCCGCAAAAATTCTTAATTTATTGGAATTAATCAAAATGGACAATTATCAATTAATTTTTACAATGGCACTAGCCCAAAGTTCAGATTTAATTTATGGAAATCTACAACTGCGCTATCCAGACAAAAAGGCGATCGACTACGTGGCGACTTCGGGCTGTGCTGATTATCAGCGTCCCGGTGATGAATGGGTGAGGGGAAAAGGGCCGATTCCTGCCGGTGAGTATGAAATACCGACTGAGCCTTATTGGCTCGATACGCGGGGAGTTGAAGGGCTTTTCTTCCACATCACCCCCGACCCGGTAGTCTCCGCGCATGGTATCAGAGCGGAGCTAGGGTTGCACTTTGATGCAAATGTACCAGGTAGCGCTGGTTGTGTAGTTGTCAAAAATCGGGAAGGTTGGCGGCGGTTTTGCGATCGGATAGCATCGATCGCAAATTTGGGTGTAAAAAGTCTGTCGCTGACTGTGAAGTATTGAAACAAGCGCTATGTGGTGTTAATGCAGCTTCCTTGCTACACCACATATAGTGTTAATCCCTGATAGGGTTTATTTTGGGTAGCCCCCAAAGTAGAATATTTTCTACGGTTTCAATCCCTGATAGGGCTGGGGGCGGCTGAAGGCCCGCGCATCAGTGTACAGCGCATTTCCCCAGCCATAAAACAATATCATCTCTGGGGATTCCATCCAGTTAATTAATGAGCCAGGATCGCGCTGCGCTGCGACGACATTGACTTGTTTGTAACCGTATTCTCCGATCGCGATCGCAGGTCTGGCAAGGGCATCAGTTGCAGCCGTCGAGAAGCCACCATTCGGTGCATCTGACCATTGCATCACCGTGCGAACGCTGTCTCGACCTTCCAGCGAAAGGTCATCGCCCATGCCAATTTCTTCGCCATAGCGCAGCATGGGTGTACCAGGCAGGGTGAACAGCAAGCTGTAGATTAGTTCAATCCGGCGACGAGATCCTCCCATCATCGGTGGTAAGCGACGACGAATCCCGCGCCCGAAAATTTGCATAGTTTTCTCAGGGGCAAACGCTGCAAAAATTTCCTCTCGTTCCGATGAGGTAATGCGGTCTAGCGTCAGTTCATCATGGTGGCGCACAAAATTAAGCCACTGACAAATATCAGGAATATCCGGTAAGATTTTTAGTCCATCGCGCAATGCTGTGGATTCTTGACGCGCCAGTGCCAAAAACAGATGCTGGTTCAGCAAAAAGTTGAACAGGATGTGCATTCTGTCGCCCTTATCAAAGTAGATAGAAATTTGATCGCGATCGACATTTGCTTCTGCCAGCAACACAGCATCACCCTGACGCGATGACACAAACTCTCTCATTTCTTCCAAGAAACCTCGCAGGTTTTCGGGGTCTGCACCTTCGATGCCAATTCCTTTAATTAAAAATGGAACAGCATCAATGCGAAATCCAGACACGCCCAGTTCTAGCCAAAAACCCATAATTTTGCAGATTTCTTCTCGTACCGCCGGATTGCCAATATTCAAATCTGGCTGTTCTTTATAGAAGTGATGCAAATAGTAAGCGTTTGCTTGTTCGTCGTACTCCCAAATACTGTCCTCAGCATCGGGAAACACCAGCAATTCTGGATCAGTTTTGGGTGGATTTTCTGACCACACGTAGTAATTGCGATACTTGGAGTTTTTATCGCTTTTGGATGCCACAAACCAAGGATGCTGATTGGACGTATGATTTACTACCAGATCGATCAGCACGCGAATTCCTCGTTCCCTTGCTTGGTGCATGAAATCGACAAAATCTCCCAGGGTTCCCAGTCGCGGATCAATGTTGTAGTAATCCATCACGTCATAACCATTGTCGCGGTTAGGGGAAGGATAAAACGGCAGCAACCACAAACAAGTAATTCCTAGCGCCGATAAATAGTCTAGGCGGTTGATAAGTCCCTGAAAGTCGCCGACACCATCGCCGTCGGAGTCCATGAAGGTTTCAACATCGAGGGAGTAAACAATTGCGTTTTTATACCAGAGGTCTTTCATAGCAGTAAATTTCTTAATAGAGAAACTGTGTAACATGGTTTTGTTCACACACCCGGTCACTGGATCATTTAGGAATCTGAATGCCACGGGTATAGCTCATCTTTCGGAATATGAGCCTAAGTTCTGTTTGTCCCAATTAAAAATATATCTCTCAATATAAAGGTAGATGAAATATCTATCAATATAATAAATAAATAAATTACGTTTTTTCAATTAAAAAACGGTCGATGCGGCTGACTATCATTAGCAGGAGCGATCGCTACCAATTTGCGATTAGATGTTCATCCAAATAGCCAACTTGTTTAGCTTGTCGCTGCACTGCCTTCGCTCTCTTTCGCCAAGACAGTGCACCAGCATAAACATTAGTTACAGCGGTCAGCCTTTGTCAGTCATGACGGCAGAGGAGTTGTCTTTGCCTTTAGCGATCGCCCATGCTGCCAACTAATCTTCTACCCAATTGAGTAACCCAAGAGAAGTAACAGCTCCAAAAAAGTGAGCGCCAATCAGATTGACGTTTGCCATCGTCACAAAAATATCTAAGGAACGAATCACATTTTCTGGGGCATAAGCTGCCATCGCTTGGGGCTGACTAAGAGTTTTCGCTAGCACTACAGCAACTGTTTCTTCAGAAGCGACAAACGCGATTAATACCCCCACCAAACTAGAAACTAATCCAATCCGTAAGGTGTGAGTAATATGTTCTTTGCTGGGATATACCTGGGAATTTTCGGCGTGCAAAAGTCGGCCTAAAAGCCGATAGCGAAAATCCCAAAAAATTCTAAAGCACAGCAATAACAGACCAATTATCGCTAAAAATATGCCGAACCCAATACCTGCATTATTGGTTTGCTCGCTCATGTTGCGACCCAACATAGCAAATACTAAAACAATGCCGGAAACAGCACCCAAAAATAACTGTATCCAGAAGCTAAATCGACTGAACAAGCGAAAAGTTGAGACGAATTCAGTTTGTGTCAGCGGTTGCGACAAGGATTCTGGTTGATTCAGTTGATTCATTATATACACCTTATTGCTGAATTGATCATCAAAGCAAACGACGTAAGAAATAGGTTCTGCTTGTCTTCCTGTCGCCAGCGATCGCCTTGTGGTTAGCTATTAGAGTTTTCCTGAAAAGTCAGTTAAGGGCAAGCAGGATGCCGGATATTTGGGAACCGACTGGGGCAATTTTCGGTAAATAAAAGGTTGAACTCAACACAGCCACTGCCGTTGTGGTTGATTTGATTTTCCTCAAATCCTCCCGGTTCGGAACAATCAACTTCTTGCGACTATGGGAATTTAGAGTCTTAAAAATCGACTTAGGCAAAACGTCTCTTGTCTTTGTTCACCATCTCAAAATCTTGCTTCTATCTCTATTTAATCTAACTAGCCCAACCTTGCCATCTGTCTGATGCCATAAGAAAATATCCTCCTGATGGAAGATGATTGAGCGAAAATTTATGATACAGCTTTGAGTTAAGTGCGATCGATCGCACTATTGGCGATCGATGCTTGATTCACAACACCCGCACTGGGGCGCATCCATTCTTGGAACGTCCATAAGCTAGTTAGGGCAGTTATTGCAGATTTGTCAGATATATCATTATGGAAAAGCAGGTATTTTTGCTTTCCGTTTACACCTTAGCTCTTGATAGCATTCGGATTTTTTTTTGACATTATTTTTAGGGTCGCCAATTCTAATTGTTATTCAAACTTGGGTTAAAGAAATTTTTATCAAAAATCTACTATACCGCTGGCAGACTCCTCCATCATGGAAGCCATCTTATAGCCCCTAAAGCTATATTTGTCAAGCCCAATAAATGTGAAATTTCTTACTCAATCAACCGATGACACTCCCGCTCAAGACAGATTTAAAAAAAATCTAAACAAGCTAATCTTTAAGTTAATAAATAATAACATAAATTATCTGTTTAAGAACTCAGTTAGCTGGACAGGAATGCACTATTGGCTATGGCAGCAGTCGTGAACAACTAAATTGTCAAAAAATATGAAACGGGACAACTCACCCACCGACAGCATTAAAGACTCAATTGGACAGGCAGCTTCTCATCCCTGGTTTGAGCGACTGGCAAGATTGGGATATGCTTCCAAAGGCTTAGTTTACTTTATTGTCGGTTTTCTAGCAGCACAAGCAGCCTTTAGTATGGGCGGCAGGACAACAGATACTAGCGGTGCATTATCAGAAATTGTTAACCAACCCTTCGGTAAATTTCTGCTATTTCTTGTAACGATTGGCATTATTGGTTATGCCCTTTGGCGTATCGTTCAGACAATTCTCGACCCAGAACACCAAGGACAGAAAATGGATGCCAAGCGAATTGCCCAACGCATTGGCTACGCCTTAAGTGCTTTAGGTTATGCAGGTTTGGCTTTAACGGCTGTAAAACTGATAATGGGTTCGGGCGGTGGTAAGAGCGATACAACCGAAGATTTGACAGCCCAAATTTTAGCGCAACCGTTTGGACAATGGCTGGTAGGATTGGCAGGCTCAATTGTTATTGGTGTAGGATTTTCTTATTTTTACGAAGCATATAAAGCCAAATTTCGCCGCCATTTCAAGCTAGATGAAATGAACCCAACCGAGCAAAAGTGGGCGACACGGTTGGGTCGATTTGGAATTGCTGCCCGTGGGATTGTTTTCGTTATAATCGGTTTTTTCTTAATTCAAGCAGCAAGGCTATCGGATGCCAGTCAAACCAAGGGATTGGGCGAGGTGTTGGCAATTCTGGCACAACAGCCTTTTAGTCCAGTGATTTTGGCTCTAGTACCTTTGGGTTTAATTGCCTATGGCATCTACTCGGTAATTGAAGCTCGCTATCGGCGAATTTTCCGCTCATAAGCTTGCCGGTTATACGGAAAGTTATGAATTTTGAGTACAAGATTTTTTTGTTTTACTTATCTAACTCAAAACTCAAAACTTTTACTAGGCGTTTTGATTAAATCACCTGCTTTTAAGTCTGGATATTTTAACTCACAACTCAGGGCGGGCACGGGGGCACCGCCCCTACTCAAGTCAAAACTCCTAAAAACTTATGGCACAAATTGGTTATCATGCTTCTCATGAACAGTTTAAGCCCAGTGAACTGCTGAAATATGTCCAAATGGCAGAGCAAGCTGGCTTTACCCATGCCCTTTCTTCCGATCACTTTCATCCTTGGAGTGAAGCGCAAGGACAAAGTGGTTTTGCTTGGTCTTGGTTGGGTGCAGCAATGCAAGCAACGCCGAGGCTTTCCTATCGGGTTGTTTGCGCTCCCGGACAGCGGTATCATCCGGCTATTATTGCCCAAGCTGCGGCAACGCTGGCAGAAATGTTTCCCAATCGTTTTTGGCTAACGGTTGGCAGCGGTCAAGCGTTGAACGAACATATTACTGGGGATAAGTGGCCGACTTCGAGCGATCGCAACGCGCGCCTCAAAGAATGTGTCGATATTATCCGCGCCCTTTGGACAGGAGAAACCGTCACCCATCGCGGTTTAGTGTGCGTAGAAGATGCAAAACTCTATACCCGCCCGGAAATTCTCCCATTAATTATCGGCGCCGCAGTTACGCCAGAAACCGCAGAATGGGTGGGCAGTTGGGCAGATGGATTAATTACTACTTCTCGCCCACCTGAAAAGTTAAAAAAAGTCGTCGATGCGTTTCGTCGCGGTGGCGGAGAAGGGAAACCAATGATTTTGAAAGTGCAGCTTTCCTATAACAGTAATGCAGAGAAAGCACTACAAGGCGCTCATGATCAATGGCGTAGTAATATCTTCAAAAGCAAAATGCTGACAGAACTGATAACACCCGATCAATTTGATGCCGCCGGGGAGTTTGTGCAACCAGAGGAGTTATATCAACACGTCCGCATTTCGGCAGACCAAGACCAGCATATTGAGTGGTTGCAAAAAGATATTGAATTGGGGTTCGATCAACTAATTTTGCACAACGTTAACCGAGAACAAGAGCAGTTTATTGAGGCGTTTGGCGAAAAAGTAGTGCCAGCGCTGACAAAAAGTTGATTGGTAATTATGATGCTACTGATATCACTTCCGGCGGCGCCGGAATGATATCAAGTCCGCGCTTCATTGTCGGGCGTAAAGTCGAATCAAGTTGCCAATAAATAATTCGCGCTATTTTTCAGTTTTTTGACTCATAGTCAACAATCACCGACAGTGCAACCGGAATCGATATGACTTACCGACTAACATTGTCAGAATCCTGAGTGCGATCGCTATCTCCCAAACCCAATGCGGTTCGCCACTTATCGGGATGGCGCGGCATCAGCATTCGCACATCACGATCGGGCAAGGCGATGCCAGCATCTTTGAAGGCAAGAACGATATGAAATGTCTGCTGAGCTTGCTGAGCTGCAACTGGCTCAGACTTTTCTAAAAAACTGGTCGCATAGATGTTAAACGACAAAGCTAAAAATGCTGTACTTAATTAACGGCAAACGCCAGCAATTAGAGATTATAAATCTCCTCTGTTTTAGTAGTGGTAGTAATTTTTTAGGTTCGTATTTGCGCTTCAACGCTCATGTGGTCGAAGACAGCGCCACTACAAACCCTTGTTCAATTGATTCGCACTCTAACGCCCTTCCCTCTTCACGTCCAACTCTTCACGACGCAGTGTTTCCGTTGCCTCAACAATCTCCGTTTCAACTTCTTTCCTGATGTTAACTTCTTCGCGCACGAAAGCTTCTTTTTTGAGATCAGCCGTTTCTTCGTAAACTTCCATTCGCATCACCTTTTCCTGCTGGAAGGGAGTATCCCTATTTACTGGCGCACCTGCCTTTCCTGGAGTTACACTCTCAATTACAACTCGCTCTTTTTCTGTGGGAATTGAAACTCGTGCCGTGTCGGTTTCTACTCGCTTGCCAATTGCTACCTCGCCAGTTTTGTGACGGCTTTTCTCTGCAACCAGTCGTTCTTCGTAGAGGCGGAATTTGTGATGCTCGCGCTCGTTCATCTGATACAATTGAGGCTCTTGTTCGTAAGTGTAGGTGTTGCGGTCATAACCAGCCGCCTTAGCTTGGTTAGAGACAGAACGCGGCATAGAAACTGGTGCAGATGCTTCTAAAGGTAATGATGCTTCTACAGGTGCAGACCCTTCTACAGTTAGAGTACGATAAACACCCCGCACTTGTTCTTCATAATCGTAATCTACTACCATCCCATCCTCATACCTGGGTAGTCTTTCTGCTTGGTCTTTACTCCTCAAACCCGTCGCGTAGATGCGTTCTGCATCAACGTCAACTCGACAAAGAGCAACTGGAACTAATACCTTCTTGCCAAATATCCAGAAACCCGTGTCAACAACAAAATATCGGAAACGCCCTGTCTCATCAACTAGCGCGGTATCGATGGAGCCAATCTTCTCATCTTTATTTCCAGCATAGATATCCAGACCTTTGATATCTTCGCCATTAAAAGCAGCTTCGCGGTAGTTGGGATTAAAATCTTCAATTTTGTAAAGTAACATACGAGTCCTTCCCTTTCTATCTATATCAACTTATGACCCCATTTTAGATATATCTCCAAATTGATGCTTCCTTCTTATGAAGGATTAAGTGAAACAGAATAGTAGGATGAGTATATTTATTTTAAGTTTTTCTGTCTTTGGATAGATGACTTTTTCATTTTTTATCCCCCTTCCGCACCCTCAAGTTTCACAATAGGTTTCTAACTATTTTTATAAAAAAATACACTTATAAATTAGACTTTGATACTTTATATTAATGAATAAAAAAACTTATACACATAATTTATTACTTTAAAAGTAGACTTTTATGTGAAATATTTTGGGGCAACACATTTGAAAAACTTTGCCTTGATTATGCTACTCCCTATGTTTAAATATCATTATAAATATATGATGCAACACCGCCTATTCAGCACGCAATTTCCCATAACTGATGACTAATGACTAATAACTAAGGACTAATAAAAACAAATTCCCCGGTCTAACCAGGGAACGAAAAATATTAAAAAAATTAATGTTGTTTTAATAAATTGAATTTGCCAAAAAGCGGCGATAAATTAGTAGCAGCCCTGGTTGATTTGAGAGGGGGACGCCGGGGCGGGCATTCCTGTGCAGGTGCCGCACCCGATCGCATTTTCCAGTCTCAAGAAAACAGTTGCATTCATATTTGAGTACCAGTTAAGCTTGGCTGCTGTTGCGAGTCTGGCTAGCCAGCTCCAACACTTGCGCCCAGCGTTTTTGGACTTGTTTGGGAGTGCATTTGAGCGCGGTGGCGATCGCCTTGTCGCTTTCTTGATTCCGCTTCATTTCTAACAGTTGCTGCATTTCCGGCGACAGTTGAGCGCGAAATGCTTCCCATTTGTCCGAAGTCATTCCCAGCTTTTGATCGACATCAGCACCCAGCCATTCGTGGACAAGTTTCCAATTTTGAGTGCGGGCAAATTTTTCGACGTGGTACTTGAAACGTTGTTGCAAGTAGTCGCGCTGGCGGGAAGACAAACCGAGCGCGCGGTCAATTTCCGAAGCCGAAAGGTCTTGCAATTTTAAAGTTAAGTAATTCACGCATTCTGGCTGATTTTGCGATTCCAGATAGGCGATCAATTCCGAGACTACTCGATCGCGCAGCACAGCATCAGCCGGATCGACAGTTTCCGATACCATTTGCTCGCGCACTTGTTGCAGCGCCGGAGAGCGGCTGTAAATTTCCGCATCTTCTCCCTTGCCCGATTCTACAGCCATTTCAATGTCGATCGCAGTTTCGGGAGGCTGACCCTTGGCAAATCCTTGAGCGCGCAACACGATCAGGCGTTGGCGGTTGCGGCCCGGTAAGCCAATTTGGCGCTTGGCGTAGTGTTCGGTGAAAGCCATGTACTCAGCCAATTCGAGCTGCGTGCGGGGCTGGTAGGTGACATCGAGTTGGTGTTCGCGGCGGAAAGCTCGCAGAGATTCGATGTAAAAGCCTTGCAAAAAGTCTTCAATCATGTTGTAGCGAGCTTGGAAGTTCAAGTTCGATCGGAAAGAAGCAACATGGCGGTAAATCATCGCCGCGAGGTGAGAATGCAGTTCGACGCGGCCTTGTTTGGAACCGAGGCGGTAGTATTGCAGGGTTTTTTGCAACCGGTGCTCGGCCAAAGTGATTTGCCAAGCTTCAACTTCGCCGGAAATTTGGATGCGATCGCTTTTTTGGCAAATCCGTTCAACTTCCTTAGCAATCCGCATCGCCACTGCTTGAGCGCTGCGGCTGGCAGTTTTCATTTCGGCTTGCAATTCTTTGAGGGCGAAGTCAGCCAAAGCGAGGATATCGATGCTGGGAACAGTATTGATTTCGGGGTTTGGTTCGCTGGAGGTAGCCGGAATGCAGTTGAAGCCAGGAGCGGTGTTGCAGTTGACGGTGGTGGCAGTTTTGACAGTCATGGCATTTATCGGGTGGTAGGGCACAGCGGGTGTGCGAGGACATTTGTCAGAGAGTGAGGCGGCAGTTGCTGGCGGTTTCGCTTGCTGTGCTGATTCAACTCTCTATACATTGAATGTTATGGAAATAAACATCATCGCAGTGATGCCAGTGTTCCACTCTCTCATGCAACAGTTTTTGGCTGCTGAATCTGATTCTAAGCGCTGGCTGTGGAAGATTGATTTTATTGCCGTTAAAGCCTTACTGTACAAGCACTCTGAGCTGTTATTTGGGGGAGGAAAATGGAGGGTGCTGCCAGACCGGTGAGTGGACAATCTAATAACTGGCTATTTGAGGGGGTTTTGGCCGTTAGAGATTGTGGAATCGAGACTTGGCAGAGTGTAGCTATCTGCAATGTCTTCAGAACCTACGCAACAGCAGTTAGGAAACCCGGTTAATCTGGAAATTTGATCTTATTCAAGAAGGAAGAAGGAATAAGAAAAAAGCACAGAGAGCTTGGTTTGCCAACAATTCACCCCGATTCTCTCTCTAATACCAAAGTCACTGGCCCGTCATTGTCGATCGAGACTTGCATCCTCGCTCCAAACAAGCCTGTTTCAACTTTTAAGCCGCTCTGGCGCAACTTTTCGACAAATTTATCATAAAAAAATTCCGCTCGTTCAGGAGCCGCTGCTCTGTCAAAGGAAGGCCGCCGACCTTTGCGACAGTCGCCGTAGAGCGTAAACTGGCTCACAACCAGCAACTCGCCGCCGATGTCCTGTACGGACTTGTCCCAGCGCCCGGTATCCCCGGCCGTGTCGGGAAACAAACGCAATTCTAGGCATTTGCGAGCCATCCAATCGAGTTCTGCTTCGGTGTCGGTGTCTGCAATACCTACAAGCAAGTTAAGTCCGCGGCCAATTTTGCCAATAATTCGATCGTCAATCTCGACTTGAGTTGACATTCTCACCGGGCTAAAGCCACGGTGATTCCCAAACCTCACGATTTGAGTTTCTGCTTCATCGCAACTGCCTCCACCCACAAGGAGTTT
>NZ_JAUBTV010000143.1:0-11134 GCF_036705145.1 Microcoleus sp. B5-D4
TTATTATCTCCGATGATTCACTTTTACTTCCTCAATCCGCGTATGTGCCAGTTGGGGGTGCGGAATGTGGGTTATAAGGGGAGGGTTGGGGTGGGGTAAAAAATTTACGACGAGCGATATAGCCATCCTCGCATCATTTGTGAATTTCTTACTCCCTCCCCTTTATAAGGGGAGGGTTGGGGTGGGGTAAAAAATTTATGACGAGCGATATAGCCATCCTCGCATCATTTGTAAATTTCTTACTCCCTCCCCTTTATAAGGGGAGGGTTGGGGTGGGGTAAAAAATTTACAACGAGCGATATAGCCATCCTCGCATCATTTGTGAATTTCTTACTCCCTCGCCTTTATAAGGGGAGGGTTGGGGTGGGGTAAAAAATTTACGACTCCTGCAAGGATTGCAATATCTTACACCCGTTAAAAAAACTGCAACTGTAGGCCAGCGATCCAAACCGTGATAGTAATCAGTCATTCCCTAATCAAAATCTAAAATCTAAAATCTAAAATCTAAAATCGTATGGCTCGCTTAGCCATTTTCCCTTAGCAATTAGCCATTACCAAATTTATTTAAGATGGTGAACCAAATACATATCCAACTCGCCTTTATTTTTAGCATAAATTTTTCCTCGGTATTCGCATTCAAAAAAATCTCTAACTAATTCAAACGTTTCCTGAGAGATATTGATATTTCCAGGTACGCCGGAAGATTCCATCCGAGATGCAGTATTAACTGTATCTCCCCAGACATCATAGGAAAACTTTTTATTGCCAATTACCCCAGCAAGTATAGGGCCTGAATGAATGCCAATGCGGATATCCCAATAAGGAATATTTTGTTGAGCTTTCTGCAATTTCCGCAAATCCATGAACTGTCGGATTTCTATGGCAGCAAGTACAGCGTCAAAGGCGTGTGTTGGGCGAGGCGTAGGAATTCCCGCCGCGCACATATAGCTGTCGCCAATAGTCTTCAGTTTTTCCATAGAGTATTTATCCATCACGCGATCGAAATAAGAAAAACAATAATCAAGTTCGTCAACTAACTCTCGCGGCGTCATGTTTTCAGATAACTGAGTAAAGCCTTTAAAGTCAGTAAATAAAACCGATACGCTATCATAATAAAGTGGTTCCACTTTGCCGTTATTTTTGAGTTCATCGGCAATTTCAACCGGGAGCACATTCAACAGTAGCTGGTCAGATTTGTGCTTTTCGGCATCGAGTTCGGAATACAGGTTATTTATCTCTTTAAAGCGTTCAGCATTGCGGATGGCTGAGGAGAGTTGCAAAGCCAAAAGATAGCCAATCCGTAAGTCTTCTTGAGTGTACGCCCGCGGCTTGGTTGTGGCAAAATTAATGGTTCCTAAAACTTTACCTTCACTTTCCAAGGGAATGATAATTTGCGAAGGGTAGGGGGATAAAATAGCAGTAGCATCCGCTTCTTGAATTAATTGAGGTTGACGTGTTGTGAAAGCCTTCTTAATCGGGCCGCCCTCTGTCAGGGCTGAAATATCTACAGGGATATGCGGGCCAAATAAAGTCATGCAAGCGTTATTGCTGTGCAGGCAAACGCTACAGTGTTCAAAGTCTAGCAGCCATTTGGCTTGCTTACCTACTACCCGCAAAATCTGACCCAGATCGAGGGTGCGGTTAATGGCAGTGGCAATTTCATTGACGGCGGAAATGCGGATGGAAAGCGCTTGAGCTTCTGCTAACAAACGGCGGGCTGTCAACAGAAGCTCTTCTCGATCTTGATCTTCTAGCCGATCGCCCATAATAGGGATATAAAATATAGATTACAAAGCATCTATTTCGAGGGCTATTGAATCCGTATATCGGTTGACAAAGCTAAACAGGTCGGCTGTTGCAATAATCTCAAATATTTCAGAATCATCTAGCCCTAAATCCCGCAGGTTTTGGTAATGAGTTTCTGTCACTTCCAGGGGTTTAGTAGCAGCAAGCAAGCCAAAGGTAATTACGGCTTTATCACGTTTTGGCAAAGGGCAGTTGGCAAAGTCAGAAACTAGGGTTCGCAGGATTTCTTCGCTCATCCCCAACGCTGACAATCCGTGCAGGTGAACTTGGAGAGCGTACTCGCTATTATTTGATTGGGAAATAGCGACGCCGACCATTTCTTTAAGCGTGCGCGGTAAGTCTCCTTGCAGGATTGTTCCCCGAAATTTTTTCCAATTAGCTTCTAATATGTCAGGGTTAATTGCCATTGACTTGAACAGGTTGGGGACAATGCCAAACCCCAAGTCTGTCAAAATTTCTTCGTAGACTGCTTTGGCTTTAGGATCTGTAAGTTGCTCGTATTCTATAAGTGGAAAGTGTGTCATTGTTGTGTTGAACTTGACGGCAGTTAATTTGGGTTGGGATTTAGGTATTTGTTATGTAACGCCACTCAAAGGGCGACCTTACGAGCTATCTGGGCTTTAGTCGGATTGATAATAAAATGCACCGCTGTCAGCAAACCGCGAATCCTGAAAATAAGCTAGCCACAAATCTGATTATTGAGGCTGGATTAAACCTGCAATTATAGCAGTAACCGGAGCCAAGAAAATTATGTTGCGATCGGGTTCTACGGCTAATTTTAGATGTTTCCAATGGCTGCTGTCAAGTAGGGGCAATTCATGAGGCGCGGCGGTGTGAAATCTTACCAAAACTCTTGAATTAGAGATGGCTGTTCGGTTCGCTAATTTTTAGGCAAAAAACACTGTTCTATCTCACATCTTGCACCATTGTCAAGAACAGGCAAGATGCCTGTTCCACAAAGAGTGAATTTTCTTGTGGAACAGGCATCTTGCCTGTTCCTAAAAAGCTTATTGAGAATGGTGCAACATCTCAGTTCGATCAAACTCCACAAATGCCCAGAATATTATGATCCGGCGCGCGCACAGGGGAAAAACAAAATGCAGTGCGATCGAGTTTATTGAATTAATCAGAAGCTCGATCGACAATCCATGCCCCAGATAAGCTAGGCTAACGCCTGCGACTGGAGTTATTATGGGTAAACTGTAAACTTCTATCATTGTCGCTGCATTTGCTATGAACCCTGCCCTGACTCAATTTGGCGCTCAGATGTCCCACCTCACGGGAGTTCGGGCAATTATGAAAGATATTATTGAAACTCTCAGAGCCGGCAGCGGGCAGGAGTTTATCAATTTGAGCGCCGGAAATCCGGTAATTTTGCCGGAAGTCGAGCAGTTGTGGCGCGACTGCACTGCGGAACTTTTGGCCAGCCCGGAATACGGCGAGGTTGTTTGTCGCTACGGTTCCAGTCAAGGTTATCAGCCGTTGATTGATGCGGTGCGGACGGATTTTAACCAGCGTTACGGACTCAATTTGACCGATCGCAATATCCTAATTACTCCCGGAAGTCAATCGATTTACTTCTACGCAGCCAACGCTTTCGGCGGCTACACTACACCCCCCCCATCCCCCCCTTACCAAGGGGGGGCTAGGGGGGGTAGCCTTAAAAATATCGTGCTACCGCTGAGCCCAGACTACACCGGTTACGGCGGCGTTAGCTTGATTCCCGAAGCGGTAGTCGCCTGCAAACCTACCCTCGATATTGATGCGGCTGCTCACAGGTTCAAATACCGCCCGGATTTCAGCCAACTGTCGATCGACCAAACCACTGGTTGCGTCATTTTTTCCCGTCCCTGCAACCCCACCGGCAACGTTCTCAGCGACGACGAAGTTAAGAAAATTGCCGATTTAGCAGCCGCTTTCGACGTGCCGGTGTTCGTGGATTCCGCCTACGGCCCTCCGTTCCCGTCCTTGAATTTTACCGAAATGACGCCGATTTTTGGCGGCAATATCGTGCACTGTATGAGTTTGTCGAAAGCCGGATTGCCGGGAGAAAGAATCGGAATTGCGATCGGCGATGAAAAAATCATTCAAATATTAGAATGTTTTCAGACCAATATGTGCATTCATTCGCCGAGATACGGACAGGCGATCGCAACTCGTGCCATTGCTTCCGGCGCTCTTGCCGACATTTCCATCAACGTAATTCGGCCGTACTATCAAAGCAAATTTGCGATCGTAGAAAGCACCCTAGAACAAGCAATGCCGAAAGATTTGCCGTGGTTTTTGCACCGGGGCGAAGGAGCAATTTTCGCATGGTTGTGGCTGAAAGATTTGCCAATGACTGATTGGGAACTGTATCAAGAGTTGAAAAAAGTCGGCGTAATTGTCGTGCCAGGAAGTTCTTTCTTCCCCGGTTTGCGGGAAGATTGGCAGCACAAACATGAGTGTTTACGCATCAGTTTGACTGCAACAAATGATGAGATTGAAACTGCCATGAAACGCTTGGCTCAAATGGTAGAAAAGCTTTATCAGTCAGTTGACAGTTGACAGTTGGCAGTTGGCAGTTGGCAGTTGACAGTTGACAGTTGACAGTTGACTGTTAACATTCCCAATACTTCGGGTACGCGGTTCCTGAGCGACTCGTGCTGATCGTAGCCGGAGTAAGTCGAAGGGCATTACAAGTTACCAATTACCAATTATCAGTTACCGATGATAATGACCGAAAGCATCCAGGATACCGGCCACGTGATTCATCCGTCCAGAAATAAAAAACCTGTATCCGATGAAACTTGCCCCCCGAATTGATCTGTGGGGTCAATGCTTTAATCTAAAATCTAAAATCTAAAATCTAAAATCGATTGACTTCTTCCTTGGCAGATCGACTACAATTTAAAAAATAATAATTAGCAGCGCGGTAGGTTATGGCAGTGCAATTACTCAAAAGGTTGTTGACCGTAGAAGAATATCATTTAATGGGCAAAGCTGGTATTCTTTCCGAGGGCGATCGGGTAGAACTGATAGAAGGAGAACTTATCCAAATGGCAGCAATTGGAACTCGTCATGCTTCCTGTGTGAGACGATTCATCGGACTGTTCAGCGAAATTCCCAGTAACCGGGCTTTTCTGGATGTGCAAAACCCCATCCAGTTGAGCGAGCGAACCGAACCTCAACCTGATATAGTATTGCTGCAACCCCGGGCTGATTACTATTCAACAGCACATCCAGTACCGTCAGAAGTTTTGCTGTTGGTAGAAGTATCCGATAGCACGGTTGATTACGATCGAGATGTGAAAGTTCTGATTTACGCTCGATCGCTAATTCAAGAAGTTTGGCTAGTAGATATAGAGGCACAATGTTTAGAAGTTTACCGCCAGCCAACTCCGAATGGTTACAGTTTAATCCAAAAATTTTGGCGGGGTCAACAAGTTGCGTCGCTCGCCTTTCCTGATTTGGAAGTGAATATCGATTTCGTACTGGGATAGATTCGGATTATAGGTTATAGAAAACATTCCCAAGTCCCCATTTTTCAATTAAACAACCCGATAAACAAAACTCAGAGTTGCCCAAACATTCACATCCAAAGCCAAATCATCCGTTGATATCCCCACTTTCTGTACCCCCGGAATGCTAGCCGCGTGCAAATCTTCGAGTACCGCCCGCGCCACATTTAAAGGATTTAACAACACTCGAATTGGCAGGGCATCCCTCGTTTGCTGCATTTCGGCTTCTATTGCAGCCAGAGTTCGATCGAAGGTACTCTCACTAAATATAATCATAATTTCTGCAAGTCCGATCGGCCCCGATACCGCCCACCCGCTCCCCCCAGCCGCCGGTAGAGTCAAATTCTCCCCAGGAGCGATCGCCCGCGACATTGCCCCCACAGAGTCTTTGCCCTCAGCGCCGAGCACAGACAGCCGTCCCGCGCTGTCCGAGCCAAACACCGCAAAGTAAACCGGGCGATCGCTGTCGTTATACAATCTGTACCGAACTCGACTGCCTTCTGTTAAACTTAGTATATGAGCGCTGGCGGATTTCTCACTTTCCCCGCTCAGCGGTTCCAGCCGATAATCACCGCCTGCCCGCACCGGCTCCCGCTGTGCCACGGCCCGCGCTTGCGGTGCGGTAGTTGCCAGAACCGCCCGCACCTTCAGGCGCGAAGACCCCTCATTGGCTGTCAGCCGCAGCAACTTCCCCGCCTGCAGCGCTTTCAACTGCGGAGTCAAGCGCTGCACCGCCACCTTAACTGCTTCTCCCCCATCGCCCTCAGTATCGGGAATCAGCATTTGAGCCAAAGAAAACAAACCGTAACGGCTTTGAGACAAAGCAGGCTCGTGAGGCGAGACTGTTTCGGCTAAAGTCGTTTCCGGGACTCTGCCGAACCGACAGTCAGCCAATTGCTCACTGCCTACCGCCGAAACTTGCGGCACAGTCGCAAAGGCGCTGGTAGCGTCCACCCGCTCGATGCGTTCCAAACCCGAGTCCAAAGCTACTGTCAAACCGATGTTTCGCGGCAATACCCGAATTTCTTCCCTCACGAGTTCGCCGACAGTTAATTCGCCGTTTGTTCGATCGAACCCGTCTAAAACTTGGGCTTTAGCAGAGAGGCCCGTGCGTCCCCGCAGCAAAAGCCTCGCGCCCTCCGAAGAATCCACAGCAAACACAGAACCCCCGGAGCACTCCAAAACCCCCGGCGACAAACCGCCCAGCCACAACTGCACAGTTTTGCCTCCGTCTTCCACCGCCGTCACAGCGCCGTCAGATGCAGGGGAATTCAAGATTAAATTTGAAAAATTCACCGCCAGCGGCGCTGTTAAATCGTGATTGAGAATTTGCGGTTGCTGCGATAACCCCGCAATTTGCTCGACCTTACCCGCCGCGCGGCTGAAACTGACGCTGAAGCTGCTAGCGGGAGTTGCCCACCACAAAGTTTGGGTGAGGGCGTAGGTAAACAAACCTGCGGTAAATCCGCCCCACTCTTGTTCGGCGGCGAGTTGGGAATCCGCACCGGCGGCAAGTACGGTGGCCGCAGGACGAAGATTTGGGCGGGTTCGGAGGTCTTGGGCAAACGTTAATTCTGCGATACCCAGCTCGCCGATGGTGGGGCGGGGGCGAGAGCGAATGCGAAAGTTGCCGTTTTTGGGGAAACCCGGATAGGTGTAGCTGGTGTCGAGGATGGCGATCGCATTTTCTGTCGCGAGCGATCGCACCAACAGCAACAGCGTTTCCTCTAAAATATCGTTCACCGCCCGGTTTGCTAACAGCGGCAAAACATCATCCGCCGGCACCAAACTGTTTTGCATTTTTCCGGGAGACTCGGCCAAACTGACTCGACTACCGCAGCCACTAAAGTGAAAAACTACCACGTCACCGGGTTTTGCTTGTTGAGTCAAGTGAGTGATAAAAGCCGTCTCGATATTCTCCCTCGTCGCTTGAGCGTCAGTCAAAGTCAAAATGTCCGAGGGCACAAACCCAAACCGATATATCAGCAGTTCCCGCTGCATTTCCACATCCGTAACGCAGCCGTGCAGGGGCGAGTCTGGATATTTGTCAACGCCCACCAACAAAGCCAATTTCCTGGCTGTCGGCTGCGCTAAGGCTTGGAGGTAGCGATCGCCCAACGGCAGCCACAAAGCCTCGCTGATTCCGATGGCGGCCAGCACCCGGCCAGCTTGCTGCAAAAATTCCCGCCGCTTGAGTCCCATTTTTAAATAGCTTTGAATTTTAAGTTTTGAATTTTCAGTTAAATTCCCCTCAATAATTGTAGGGAATTTAATTAGGTTGTGAGTGTTTAGTATTAAGATAATTTTTAAGTTTTAAGTTTTGAGCTTTAAGTTTAAAATTATAAAATTTCAACTCAAAACTCAAAATTCAAAACTCTGCAGAATGTCGCCCACACCCAAGTTCAAGATTTAAATCTCGTAATTGAAAATATTCATGGCCTTGGCTAATTCTGCGGCGACTTCCGGCCGGGAAAACTGCGGCGGCGGCAATTTTCCAGCGCGCAGCATTTCCCGAACTTTGGTTCCCGACAAATGCACCCGTTGTTCGGGAGTGCTGGGGCTTGTTTTAGTTGTAGCCATTTGTTCCGTCAGTTTGCAATAGAAAGCGTGCTCGAATTTCATCGGCACAATTCCCAATTCTCCCGGCTCAAATTCATCAAAAATATGTTGGGCATCGTAAGTCCCGTAATAATCGCCAACTCCCGCGTGATCGCGCCCCACGATAAAGTGAGTGCAGCCGTAGTTTTTGCGGATTAAAGCATGAAAAATTGCTTCTCGCGGCCCGGCGTAGCGCATTGCCGCCGGATTAATTGCCAAAATTACGCGATCTTTTGGATAGTATTTTTCTAGCAGAATTTCGTAGCAGCGCATCCGCACGTCAGCGGCGATGTCGTCATCCTTAGTCGTCCCGACTAGCGGGTGCAGGAACAACCCGTCTACTGTTTCTAAGGCGCATTTTTGGATGTATTCGTGGGCCCGGTGGATGGGGTTTCGGGTTTGGAAACCGACTATGGTTTTCCATCCTTTTTCTGTGAACAGCATTCTCGATTTCGCCGGGTCAATTTGGTATTGGGGAAAGCGGACATCTAGTTCGCGTTCCAGCAGCCAAATGTCGCCTGCGAGGTTAACGGGGCCTGATTTGTCTACTACCTGGACACCTGGGTGTTTGAGGTCGTCGGTGCGGTAGACGTTGAGGGCTTCTTCTTCTTTACTGTAGTGATATTTTTCTGCAAGTTCCAAGAGCCCGACAAATTTGCCCGCCGGCGAGTCGAGGCGCACTAAAGTTCCTGCTTTCAGGGGTGCGGCGACTTCTTCTGTTACCGAGAGGGTGATGGGAACCGACCAAGGGATGCCGTTGGAGAGGCGCATTTGTTTAACGACCGATCGATAATCTGCTTCGTTCATGAACCCTTTGAGGGGACTCAGGGCGCCGATGGCGATCATTTGCAGGTCGGAGATCGATCGATCCGACAACTGGACTCGCGGCAGGGACTCTGCTTTATCGAAAAATTCTTGTCTCTGGTCTAGTGTGGCAATGCGGTTGACCAGGGTGCCGCCGTGAGGGGCAATGCGGTCTGAATGCTGGCTCATGTCGATTTGAAGTTGTGGGTTTTAGCTGCCAGAGTACATAGTATCAAGCGGTGGCTGCAATTCTACATTTTTTAATTGTTCTGGACTTGTGCAGAACGCTGCTTTTGTGGCGCTGTAATTCTTTAACTGTAAACTCGCGCACTCAAAACTCTAAACTTTCGCCTCAAGTCTGGACTTGAAATTCTTCGGGATCTATTCCCCAATTTACCCAGCTAATCGCTTCTTTAGCGGAGCACACTTTTGGCGGCACTCGCAAAGCGTGAAGGTGTCCCGTACTCGGACAAGTCATCTTTAACAAATAAATTGGCTCTATGTCAATATTATTCTCAATTTTCAACAAAGTATATTCTTGCCAAGTATCCAATTCAGTTGCTTGCAATTCTTGACAAATTTTCGGATAGCCGATGCCTGAATCAAAACTCGCCGCACTTCGGCATTCTGTTCTGTTAATAGCCATGAAGCTTGCCAAGATTGGGGCGGAACTTGACCGATTATTTCCGGCAGTCGGACGCCACGATAAGAGTATACACTCAACTTGTCAGCAAATTCAACCGCTGGTTGACATAAAGCGTGGAGCAAATATTCGCTATCAAAATGAAGTTGGATCGGGCGATCGCACACAAAGCATTTTTTCTCAAACGGGTAAATCCAGCCACAGTTTTCCACTAAAGATTTAAAGGCTGAGTATAAAGGGCGATCTATCTCCAAATTTAACACGCCAATACAAAAATCCACCCAACTGCCGTTAAAAGCGGACAATTCTGAAACTATGCAGTTATTGTTGTAAAATTGGCGGTTCAGGATGCTGTCCCAATCGCTACTATCTAATTCGCCGATAAATCTGTTTAGAAGTTCATCTTTAATTTGACTGTGCAATTGATATATCGGGTCGTACAGCCGGTTGTAAAGTTGGCTGTAAAGTTGGTTTTGCAGTTCGCTGCCGAGTTGATACCTCAATTGATTGTACAATTCAATGTGAATTTTCTCGCGAATTTCCCTGCCCAACTCGCTGCCCAAATCGCCTTCTATTAGCGGTTTAAAAGCTTGCAAAGCAGCGTCAGGGCTGTCACAGAAAATAATTTTCGGTTCAGGACAGCGGATGATGTTGTAGGCGGTGTTGATGGCGGCTGTCGCTTGCGGGCGATCGACTGGTTTTATCGAAAGTCCAATTTCTCGCCACTGCTCGCGATAAATCGGAATTAGCGCTGTTTTTTCGAGAGTCTTTGCGATCATAAGTACAGCTAGATTATTTAATTTGCGGTCAAACTTTTTCGGTCTCGCATCGGCAAAAAAATATCATTAAGTTGGTAATAACAACGGAATCTTCCTACAAACCTATTTTATTATAGTCGTAAAACTATTGGTATAAATTAACGATTGTTTGCAAAACACCTAAAATCAGAGAAACATTATCTAGACAATAAACATCAACATCAATAATTAAATTATTTCCTTCTAATTTAAGAAACCGCCAGACAACGCCAGTAGTTACGCAGCCATATATTGCAGGTATGGAATTGTGTTCGCGTTCGTTAAATAGCTGAGCCGCTACCATTTGTGCTGCACACTGTGGCAGACAAGATTCTATTTCTCCGCCTTTAGTTTCTCTCAATACAAAAACCGGAACTTTAATTTCAAAATCAAACGGAACAGAAGACATTAGAAAGTCGCATTCCCCATTCAATCCCAGCTCAGCATCTACATCAAATGACCAACCAGAAAAAAGAGAAAATTGTCTGTTGTTCCTTTCTCTAAATTCTAACAGAATAGGAGAAATAATCCGTTCCGAACGTTCTTTTACAGTTGTAACAGCAGTGTTAGAACTAATTTCAATTGCTCTCCAAAGCCATTCGGAGGGTTCTACGGGAACCACCTTGGCACTCAAAATAGGACTGAGTGATAGATCCAATCCAAATCGCTCTTCTAATTGTTGGAAAGTAAAGGAATTGTAAGACATATGTCTCTAATCAGTCGGTGAAAATAAAGATTACTTGGGGATAGAAAGCGAGTTGAGAAATCCTAAATACGATTGTATAAAAACTTCCACCAAAGAAACCTGGTTTCTGCGAAAAATCTTGGTTTGGTAGCGAAGTCTCTACGAAGAAACCCGGTTCTCACCGCGTAAGTCCTAATATAGCAACCCTTGCAGAATTGGTAAACCTCTTACTGCTTTTTTAGACATTTTATGACAATCTCATGCAAACGAGTAGTTATAACCATCGTTACGATGAACGGGT
>NZ_JAUBTV010000144.1:0-10617 GCF_036705145.1 Microcoleus sp. B5-D4
TGATTGTGTTATTTATAAAATTATCCTATGTATTCAATTACTGTAATTAAACTTCACTACATATTTATTACTACCAAAGATATTAATGAATCGGCGTTGCACAATTTGAGGATTATTGTAGTGAGTAGGGTTAGGCGTACCGCAGGCTTTGAAAATACACGCCTTCGGTCTCATGGGCCCCTCCACAAAAAGAATCAAAATCATCCCACTATTATGCAACCCTAATTAACCCGCTCATACGATATCTTTCACTCTACAAAAACCAACCAACCAGGCAGCATATAAAATCCCCTCGCGCAGAAGCTGGGGAGGGGCAATGGTCAATAAAATTATTGGTTTTAAATTATCGAGATGTAGGTCTTTTTTTGCAGTATGAAGAGGTATCGATCGAGCGAACGACCCATCTTGGTCAGTCGCTAAGATAATTTCCCGGTGGGAAACCGAGAAATTATCAACTAAATCAACCTTTTTTCTGCTGGCGTTGGAGCTTAGTTTTCCAATTGGCGATATCCTTCTGAGCCTGCTGATAACTCTTAGTACCCGACGGCACCAGCGAAGCAGCTTCAACTGCCTCTTTCAGCTTTCCTTGAGATCCGCGCAACTGAGCAATTTTGAGAATAGTTTCGCTCCACCCTCCAATCAACTGCTGAGCTTCTTCATACTTCGGCTGACCCGGTTCAATTTTATTAGCTTGCTGGATGCCTTTACTGTAAGAAGAGGCAACACCCCGCTTAATTTGACCCTTAGCAGCCGATAGCAAAGCAGCATTTACATCTTGGTCTTTGGATAGCTCCTCCCACTGAGCGATCGCCTGTTTCGACTGATTGTAAACAGGCCCATTGACATCAGGCATCAATTTAGCCGCCCCGATCGCCCCCTGGAAATCGCCTCGAGCAGCCCGCCCGTTAGCTATATCCAAAATTGTCAAACTCCAGCGCTCAATATCCTGCTGAGCCTGCGGGTAGAGCGGATCGCTAGGCGGAATCGTTCGAGCCTTAACCACTGCTTTATTAAAACTAGAAGCCGAACCATCCTTGAGGAAAGTTTTCGCCTCAGCCCACACCTGCTGGCTGGATGGTGGCTGCTTGGTTCCACTCCCTGCTTGCACCGCCCGCGGCTGGTTCTGTGACCCCCCAGTACCAGTCAATTGTTGAGATCCAGAGTTTTGGGCATTTTTAGCAGGCGAGCGAGGATCTCCTTCCTGCTGACCAATAAAAATTGATTTGTTCGTCACAAACACACCCAACAGCAGCACCAAAGCCGTAGCTGAACTCCACAAAACTAGCTGCTGCAAAAATGACTTATCCGACCCCCCGTTATGCTCATCCTCCGGCTTTTGCAAGTTCGGTCGATCGCCCCCCCGATCGGCAGGGGCCACAGCATTTGGCTGCGACACAGGCGGCATCTCAACCGGCGAATCCTGAGCATTGCGAACTGCCGGAGGCAGATCCATTCGAGCCGTAGCCGTCGCCATTTGCGGGCGATCGAACCCATCAGCCGTACCAACCATCATATTGCCGTTGCGTCCGGCCAACGCAGCAGTTGGTACCCCTGAAGCATCCGGCAAAATCACCAAATTAGCCTTTCCTGGAGGATTCACCACCATCAAAGGTTCTTGTTTCGGACGCAAATGGTGGTCACACAGCTCCGGCAGTCGATCGCTCAAAAAACGGTCTAAACCCTTAATCGTCATGCACTGTCCCGATCGCAGCCCCTCCAAAAGCGCCGTCGTAAAAAACCCCTGACGCAAAGCCGAAGTTTCCCGCGAAACTTGATTCGCGCGGCAAGAAAGCACCGTCGGAATTTCCAGTTCCCGCGCCAGCTCGGCCGTTTGAGAGCCGATCGTTTCCCCCGCTTTCACAATCTGGCTGCGGTTCATATCAACCAGCACCAACACCGTTTCCGTAGGAGCGTTTTTCAGAGTATTCAACAGCAACTCTACCGGAATCCCCGTACCCTGAATGTCAGCCGGATTGCCGTCAACCGGCATCAAATAATCCTTACCTTCATAGCTAACACCATAGCCGCTAAAAAAACACCAGAGTAAATCTCCCTGTTGCACATGTTCGGCGCAGAGGGTTTGGGTCAATCTCAGAATATTTTCCCGATTTGGATATGTAGATTGACCCCACAGCGACGGCGAGCTATCGGTCATCAGCAGACATCCATCCGGCGCAAAACCCGCCTCCTCAGTCAAAAAACCGTACAGAGCCTCTGCATCCTCTTGGGCGTAACTCAAAGGCTGGAGTAACTGATATTGATTGATGCCTATTGCAATACAAGCGTGATTTTTCATCCCCATATGCCCTATATATATAGTGGACAGCTTGCACAAAACGATAACACATACCCGTTTAAGGTTATACCCACTTTCGCCAGCACTCACAGAGCAGTTGTCCGAAGGCCGAACTCCCAACAAGCCCCCAAATTTAGCATCCTAGAATTTTTAATTTTTATATGGTCGTACAAAATTCTCCCCTGTGCCTGCCTTTAGAAAAATAAAGTTAAATTGGATACATAGGCCCGTCTATTTGACTCTAATTTTCACCAAACTACACCAAAAAGGAATAACCCGCCCATGGTCTCTACCGCCAAAAAAGAAATCTCCCCCCACAGCGAATCGCTCCTGAAGCAAAAGCATCCTAAAACTCACAGCCACTATAGGTTTCAAGATTTTTTTGCCTTCGATCGCCAGATGGGTACAATTGACGACTGGAATGAGTCGCGCAACATTTTTACCAGCGAAGACTTCATTATCGGTTTGGTGGAGGGGCTCGAAGAAGAAGTAGGCCCCGCGTCCTCTGTCATCATGTATACTATTGGTTGCCAGTGGGGACTCCAAGATTCTGAATTTTTTCAAAAATGGTTTAGTGCCGAATTCGACCAAAACATTCGCCAGTCAAATCTCATGTTTCTGCTAGAAACTTGGTGGTGGCCTTTCACGGCTCAAGGTTGGGGTCGCTGGGAAGTTGACATGAGCGATCGCAAACACGGCTGCATCTTCATCAACCTCTTTGACTCAGCAGTTGCTCGCACATTGGGAGACGTAGGCAAACCGGTTTGTCACCTATACGCCGGTTTGTTCGCCGGTTTCTTCGGCTCTTTAGTCAAAAAGCCTCTGAGCTGCATAGAACTCCAATGTTACTCAATGGGAGAAACCTATTGCAAGTTCCTGCTTGGCAACCCAGATAAAATTGATGCAGCAGCATTCTGGCTCAACGAAGGTGCCAACGCCCGCGATATTCAAAATCGACTGCAACACGGTGAAATATTGCGGTAAACAACCTGGAAAGGCACATCCCCTGCCCTGCCTTTCCTCCCACCAATTTCGCGATCGAAAGTGCGATGGTGGACTTCTCCAGGCAGGAAGAAAGATGAAAAGTCAAACTTCATGGTTGGGCCAATCTGTCCAAGAATTCTTTGGTCACTATAATTGGCTGGGAAAATCTTTAGAAACCCCAACTGGCTCTACCCCCGGTCAACTTCTGAGTTTAACCCAGCCAGTCGCAGACTTTTTTCAAGCTATTTCTTGGGAAGGAATTCCGGAAGTAGGTGCCCTCCCCCTACCGCCACCCTTGCCAGTAATTTCTATTTCTGAACAAGCAGAAGTCACCATTGATGACCTCTTCGACCTGTTTTAATCTGTGTAGGGAATGGAAAATGACCCTGCGTTAATATTAGGAATTCCGCACTGCAACTGGTAACTTTATTATTTATTATTGGGAAGTAGGAAAACTCCTAATAAAGAACTACCACTTGCAAAATGCCAACTGACTTCCTTTTATCAATTACCGATTACCACTTAATTAAAATCATGCACCCTGAGATTGAGGCGCTGCTGGATCAGGCAGAAAACCGCTTTTTAAAAGGCGAAGAACTCATAGCTTTTAAGCGTCAAGCTGTAACCCTTGTCCAGCGCTTAAAAATTTACGAATTTTTGCGAGAGAAGGAAGCAAGCATCTTCCAACCAGTAGCTACCAAACTACAAGAAACATTCCCCGACGAAAAACAAGAAACCTTAGAACGATCGCTCAAACACTGGGTTTTAGTCTTGCGGTACTGTGCTATGGCTATGCTGCTCAACGATCAAAACTTTCTCGAACAGCGCCTTGTAGACTGGCTTTCCGGCATAGTCGAAGCCCACCAAACTCAAAAAATAGAAGCAACTGTTTGCAATCTGCTGCAAACTCGTTTAAAAGAATTGCTTTCCGAGCAAGCCCGGGCTATATTGCAACCATTTTTCGACCAAGCACAGTCAATTATTATTGACCAAGGTAATAAATAATCAGCTTTCTTCCCAATTTCCAATTCCCGATTCCCAATTCCCAATTCCCAATTCCCGATGATTAATATTGCCGACTTACTCAAACAGCCCCGACTCCCTGGAAACTACTTTGCCAGCGATGCCTACGTCCGAGGCGACCTCGAACTCGGCCTCCTCGAAAACCGCCGGGGCGATCGGCTCCTAGCGCTCCCAGAAACACTGATTCAAGCCATTTATATCGGCTTAGAACAAGAAACAGGTCAAGCCTCCCGCCTCGTGCTTTTCAACTGCGGTCGCTGGTGGGGTAAAAACTTCTACGTGCGTTTTTGCGAAGAAGTCAGCGAATACTACGGTCAGCCAGTTTCTGAAATGGAAATGGTAGAATTTATTCAGTCCTTACAGCAGTGTTGGAAAACTCATGGATGGGGAACATTTGATCTTGACCCCAGCTATTCAGAACATGGATTTTTAATAGTAAAAATTGCTAACTCTCTTTTTGCTAAAACAGCCCCCAAGTCTAAGCGACCAGCCTGTTTTCTAGAAGCAGGTATTTTAAGTTCTTTCTTTAGTCAGCTTACGGGTCGAGAACTTCACTGCCTGCAAACATCCTGCGAATCATTGGGTTCGGACTGCAACCGCTTTATTTTAGGGCTGCGCGATCGCCTCCAACCTGCTGATTCTATGGTCGAAGAAGGAAAAGACCATGAAGCTATTCTCAGTCAACTTTTTCAAAAAAAATGACTTATTTGACAGCTATTACTTTGTTGCTAATAGCTGTCAAATCGATTTTTTGCCAGCCATATTATCGACCGTATTATCAAAACTGTGAGTTAAATTATAAAAAAGCTCGTTAGTTAAAAAATAAGGTTTTAGCAATTCAAATAAAACCTGATGATAACTAGCAGCTAAAAACTTCATAACTTACTCTAGAAACTCATAAAATTTAAAAGCAATCAAAACCTCAAATATTTTGCTAGAACTTAATGGACGCCAATGAACTTCTAACTCGATATGCAGCCGGCGAAAGAGATTTTAGACTGGCAAATCTGCGCGGCATTGTGTTGAGTCCGATCGATTTATACCGTTCCAGCGATGCCCCAACTCTAATTTTGGCAAACCTCAACCAACACCAGCAACGACCCTACTTAATCGGTGCTAACCTCAGCGGGGCAGACCTCACCAAAGCCCATCTGAGCCGAGCCAATCTCAGCAAAGCTGACCTCAGCGGAGCCAATCTCACCGGCGCCAACCTCATGGCAGCCAGTCTGAGTGGAGCCAATCTCATCGGAGCCAATCTCAGCGGCGCCAACCTAGCCGGATCTCATCTGAATTGGGCAAACCTGACCGGAGCAATTCTTCCCAATGCTAATCTCATAGGTGCAGATATGAGCGCCGCTAACCTCACCAAAGCCGTTCTGACTCAGGCCAATCTCAGTAAAGCCTATCTGATTAAATCCAATCTCAACGGAGCAAACTTCAAAGATGCTTACTTAAGTCTAGCGAGTCTCAAAGAGGCAGACTTGACCGAAGCACAGCTCACCGGAGCCGAATTATCCAAAGCCAACCTAGCCGGAGCCAACTTAACCCGTGCTAACCTCAGCAAAGCCAACCTGTTGAAAGCTAATCTCAGGCGAGCTAACCTCACTCAAGCCTATTTAAACGGCGCGTGCTTGATCGGATCAGACCTTAGCGAAGCTTGCTTGGATAGAGCCAATATGTGCAAAGCAGACCTCAGCAAAACCTATCTGAGAAACATTACTTTGAATGGCAGCCACTTAAGCGGTATTAACCTCAGCGGAGCCGACCTCAGCGGTGTAGACTTGAGCCGCAAACTTTTAACTGGAATTAATATGGCAGAGGCATTGTTGAATGAAGCCAACTTAAGCGGTGCTTATCTGATGGAAGCTAACTTGAGCGGAGCCAACCTCAGCAAAGCCAACCTGAGTCTAGCCTACCTGATCAATGCTGACCTGTCTAATTCTTGCCTGCATGAAATTAACTTGACCAAAGCTAACCTGAGTAAAGCCAACTTGCAGAAAGCTGACTTGACAGGAGCCAACCTCCGGGGAGCCATTCTCACTGAGGCGGATTTGACGGGAGCGAAGTTGATTGGAGCCACTCTTCCTAACGGCACAGTTTATCGGCGTTAACTTGTCAACCCCCTTGATTATTTGCCTAGTAAAGTGCGGTTGATGTCCAGAATTGGAAAAAATAGGTTCCTTTCTTCCACTGTGAGATATTGTTTGAGAACCTTTTTCATCACATCGTAAGTCACGGTCGCACTATTTCTAACTTGAACAGCGCCTAAAATAGTTTGCAACCAAAGTAGTAGCCGATCGCGCAATCGTTCCGTATCATTAATCAACAGTGCGGCCGCCGAATGCCTCAACACCCGCACAATATCTCCACGGCACTTTTCAGTCATATCGTTACCCCCCCGCCGAAATAAACTAGGGTCTAGAGACAGCATTTGTGCTTCCACTTGCCGCATAATTTCTGTTTCAGATGCTTGAATTTTTTTATAAGCACTCATCCGGTGATTCAAAGACTGAAAGTAGTCTTTCAAAAATTGGAGTTCTTCTGCACTGGCGTAGCGTCCGTCTGCTTCCATGCTCAAACGCGCAAGTTGGCTCAACATAGATTTTTCTCTACTACTAAAATACAAACATATCAGTTTTAAGCTTGTTTAGTCCGAACTAAATACTGTCCTACTTGAAAGCGGGTTTCATTAAGCTGTGTAACGATAGAACGAGTAATTAACTTTCCTGATTCTACAACTACTTGACCCGTAATTGGGTGTAATAAATCTTGCTGGGCCCGGCGGCCGATCAGAGCTTCGACATTTTCAATAGCATTAATGTACATCCCCGCAGGCAACTCTACAACCACACCCTCGCCCATAATTTGAGCCTGACAAGCAAGTCGCGAATTGGCTTTAGCCGTTGTAATGACTTCCAACGTCCTTTTCTCGCGGCGGTTCATGTCCGACAAGCCTTCCATGCCTTCTTTAATGTAAACATGGCAGGTAGCGCACATTCCCCGCCCCCCGCATTCCTTGAGAACGTCTAAGTCTTTGGAAAGTAAGGCAGATAGGATATTCGATCGGGTTTCGACTGCTATTTCCTCCGCAATTGGATCTAGTTTAATAATTTTAACCATATTGATGTTTGCTCCTGTCAAGTTCAGTATTTAGCAAGTTACGATCAACTTATTCAAAGCGCAAAAAAATTTGGCTAACACTCAAAAAGGTTAAGATGCCTTGACGACAGCATCGGCTTCTGGCTCTCTAACCCCTATGGCATAACCGCACTTCTGTTTTGGTCATATCGCTGTTCCCTGGCCCCGATTCCCCAGCTTAGCCTTTAAAAGCTAAAACCTTAGAGACTTTCTGCATGGCATTGAAAAAACTGTAATAGTCGCGATCGACTAAAATAGCAGCCACAGGTAGTTCCCGATCGGGTACCGGCATCCGGCAAGATTGATAGTGATTCCGAAGCTCAAGGATTTTAGTAGGTGCGACTGTGCGATCGCTCTCAAGGAGGCTGAGAATGAACCTGAGATAACATAGGCTGTACCTGGCGAGCGATTCAAAAAGTTGAATTTTTGTCAGAATTATTTACATATTTTAATACTAGCTCAAGCTTTTTCTATAATTAGACCGATGCAACATTCTAAGTACCGCATTTTAGGGCTAGTCGGACAAGGACAATTTGGTCGAGTCTTTTGTGCCAGCGTTCGAGAAGCTCCCGCCCAGGACTCCCGCCTCACCAGCCAACTGGTTGCTCTCAAAGAACTTAGTCATCAAAAAGCCCCAACTAGCGAATTCTTGCGAGAACTGTGGTTTCTGATCACCTTGCAGCACCCGAACATTGTTACCTGCCGAGCTCTAGAACACACAGCTACAGGCCGGTACTTGGTTATGGACTACTGCGAGGGAGGAACCCTCCGCAACCTGCTCAAACAAGAGCGCCCCTTGCGTCTGCTCGAAGGTTTGCAGCTCGTCATGGAAGTTTTAGCCGGCTTAGACTACGCCCACCGCCGAGGCGTAGTTCACTGCGACATCAAACCCGAAAATATCCTCCTAACTTTAGGAGCAAAAGGTTGGTCGCCCCGGCTGTCTGACTTTGGCATCGCGCGTCGGCTGCCAGAAATAGGTACCACTCGCCTCCACCAAGAAATTTCTCCCGACGCTACCGTAGGTTCCCCCGCTTACATGGCCCCTGAGCGGTTTTACGGTCTCTTTTCGCCGATGTCAGATATATATGCAGTAGGAATTCTGCTGTTTGAATTGCTAATGGGCTACCGCCCTTTCGGGGGAACCCCCGGAGATTTGAGGTGGGCGCACCTGAATCAACGCTTGCAATTTCCCGACGCCATCCCCGAACCTTTGCAAGCAATAGTCAAAAAATCTTTAGAAAAGCTGCCAGCCCGCCGTTTTGCCAGTGCTTCCCAAATGGCTCAAGCTCTGCGGCTGATCATGTACGACCCTGCTGTCAGACAATTGGGCGACTGCATTATTCCCTGGGAAAATCCCACAACCAGTGGTGATAAAGGTCTGAAGTCGGAAACTGAGTCTTTGCTAGAAGTTGAAGAGGAAAAAGCTTCACAGTCGGCTATTAATTTACTTCGGACTGTGCGCTATTCGCTTTCGCAGCCCAAGCCACTGATACTTCCTGCACCGTTGACCGCTTTAATTGCCACTGAAACCTATCTCTATGCTGCTGTAGGTACAGAGGTCAAGGTTTGGTCTCAGCCGGGAAAACAGCTAGTTACAGGAGAAATGTCTACTTCGATTTCATTAATGGCGGAAATCGTGCGCGGCATTTTACCTGTTTCCAACGGCTGCTGCGTTCTCACTCCCCAAAAACTTTACTGGCTCAATGAGCGATCTTGGGAGCCTCAGTGTTTACTGGATATGGGTTTGAGGCAAGGGCCAGATTCTTTAAAAGCTGCTGTAGACTCTCGCGGCAACTGGTTGACAGTAGCGGTTCCCGGCGAACTGCGTTTTTATTCTTTAGCTGGAAACAGCACGGCGGGCGATCAGAAAAAAGCCCTGAAGCCGATCGCTACTGTGCCGTTACCAGAACACTATTTACCAGAATTAATGTTTTTGGATCGGCGACACGTCTTAGCAGTTTGGCCTGACAACGAACCAAAAAATCCTCAAACTATTTTTAGAGTTTACACTCGCCGCGGCACGCCGGTGGGTTCTGTGCGGTTGTCTGCCAGCGTGGGACAGATGCTGTTGACACCTGAGCCTTATACTTTGCTGGGAATTCCCCAAGGTGGTAAAGCGGCTGTGCTGTTGATGAAATTGTGGCCGCTCAAGGTAGCGCGAATTCCCCTGGAAAGTTTGCCCGTGTCTGCTTGTGTGGCTAATTGGGGATGGGTGTTGGCAGATGTTGAGGGGCAGATAGAAGTGTTAAACAGTCAAGGGATTCAAGTAGGGAATTTTAGCAGCCCCGCCTCACCCCGGGCGATCGCTCCTTGGGGGAATAGAGGTTTGGTGATTGCTGTCAATACTGAGGAAGAGAGTCACTTGCACTTTTTAGATGTAGATGTTGAGGAGACCAACTCGCGCTCGCTCATCAAGGGCTGATAACTGGGGTAACTGAAGGAGTTTGGGGGTGTAGTTCAGGATAGTGTATTTGCGGGCGATCGATTCCTGGGAGTTCGATCGGGGTTAGAGTACCGTGTCGTGTCAGCTTCTGGATTTTGAATCAGAGGAATGGTTAAGGGCGATCGGCTCAATCTGAGACCCAAACCTCCCTCAGTAAAGTCCCAGAAATGCAGACACCACTTACATATATATATGACTCATGCACCAGCCTGCTTCTGTCATCCTCACCCTGTGATCCAGCCTCACCCCTTACACTCTAACTTTGCCTAACCTCTACTCCAAGTAAGCCCCATCATGTTGAACCACTGAGTCCTTATACCCATGCGCGGGAAATAGTCCGCCCCAAAGCCGTATTTGGGCCCAAAAAAAGACCCCATAGTTAAAAGAGGAGTCAGCCAGGGGATACCGGAGCAGGTCACAAGTGCCGAAACCCTTGATGTGTATAGGTTCAAAAAAAAGTCAAAAATATTTTCGCAAAACGCTTGACAACTCTGGGGAGAGTTGATACATTAATAAAGCGCCAGAAGGGAAGCGGTTCAAACAACCGCGAACTAAAGGTAAAAAACTGAACCTAGAAAAAAGAATAGTTTGAAAGCTTAAAGCACTATTAACCTCGTCAAAAAAATCAAGATAGAGAGTAAAAGCATCGCTGATATTCAATATCGCAAACAACGAGAAAAAAGTCAAGGGAAAAAAACCAGCATTTGTGCTGAGTAGAAAGAACTTGACGTAA
>NZ_JAUBTV010000145.1:0-9838 GCF_036705145.1 Microcoleus sp. B5-D4
CACGCTTTGTCTCGGATGATTCACTTTTACCCCCTCAATCCGCGTATGTGCCAGTTGGGGGTGCGGAATGTGGGTTCAAAAACATCAATATTTCTCTCTTTTCTCTTTCTCTGCGCCCTCTGCGCCCTCTGCGGTTGGAAAAAAATCTACTTTACTTCAAGCAATACGATGGCTATAGGCGATCGCACCCACCCTACAAATCAAAACTCTCTTCACCAATACTTCCCAGTTCCCCACTACCCAGAAACTCTTCCTCCTCTACTTCCTCACTCCCAGAGTCGAAACTTTCCACCACAAACGGCAAACCAGCCGCCATCAAACCCCGTTGAATCAGTTCCGGCGTTTCCTCAAACAAAACAAATAGCGGATGAACAGCCTCAGCTTCATCGCTGTAAATATGTCTGTAGCGGTGCGGCATCACCCATTCGTAACCTTTATCCAGCCAAACCTGAGACTGGCGCCAGCGGCCTAGCAACTCAGAAAACTCTTCGCCCGGACGATGAATGAAAATCAAAATTTCCACTCCAATTTTAACTTTCCATTCAGGATCGCACATCAAAATCGCCAAATCGCAGGGCAAACAAACTGCCTGTCCCGGCGATATGCTAGTGCCGCTGCTTCCCGCATAAGAAACCCCGTCCCGCAAGCGCGCAATTGGCAAAGGAATTGTGATTAAACTCTCAATGGCGCGGCGGATACTGGGAATCATTTCCATGTAAACCCGATATTTTTTCAGCAGGGCGATCGCGGCAGAAGATTCGCTGTACTCTGCTAGTAAAGTCTCGTAATGTGATTGTTTAACAGACATTTTCAAACCAAAGAATAAGTAATTACTAATTGCTGCTAATTGCTAATCGATCGCTTCTCGTTACTAGGAAGACCCCATTTGTGACAACTTAAGCTCAAGTTCCCCGAAGGGGAGAACTTGAGCTTGCCTCCAGGCCTTGCTGTGTAACGCGAACAGCGATTGAAGCATTTATGGCTCTGGGCTACAAATGTCTGGAGAATGCTTACAGCCTTTTTATTTAAAAGGTTTGAGCCATTTGCAGTCTCAAGATTAAGCCCGATACGATGCCTCTTTCTCATTTTATGCCGCTCGCCTGAACTTCATCTGAGCCAAAAAGGTAATCTGGTCTGTAAGGTGTGACTCTGGGAGTTCGCCTCAACTGAAGTGATCGCAGCCAGATTGCAAGAATTGCTGTCAATTCTCCAAGCTCAAGATCGCCATGCGGCAATCTTCTAAATCATAAGATTGAGCCTAAGTCAACCTCAAACCTAAATCTTTACAAAAATCGGCTAATTTTAAAGACTTGTTAAAGCAATGAGGGGTTGTACCCCCCATAAGTTAGAGTCACATATTATAGATGCACCCTGATGGCTTTCCCGTTCCACAAGAGCGGGATTTTTATTATTGGAAAGCCGGAGCGTTAAGTTTCACAATATCTACTACAGATAAAATGACGTGGGGATGCCAAGATTAAAGATATAGCAGAGCTAAAGCTCAAACTAGGGCGCCGATCGATCGAACCTCACCCCTAACTCTGCGAAATAACCCAAAAGCGGTAGCATAGTTTGGGAAACGGCATCAACTGAAGATGAACTTAGCGCCAGCAACAGTCCTGCAACAGGGCAAATACAAAATTAACGCGACTTTAGGGATAGGAGGGTTCGGCATCACTTACCGAGCTATCCACACCCATTTAAACCAAACCGTCGTACTCAAAACCCTCAACGAAAGTCTGCGCCAACACCCAGAATCTGCCCAATTTCAGCAGCAGTTTATTGCCGAAGCCCAACACCGATCGCGGTGTCAGCATCCCAACATAGTCAGGGTAATTGACTTTTTTGAAGAAGCCGGACAGTCTTTTATTGCAATGGACTACATTCCGGGCCAAACTCTCGCCCAAATAGTCGAAACCGATGGGCCGCTCCCAGAAGCCCAGGCCCTGCACTATATTCGGCAAATAGCCTCAGCCTTAAGTACAGTTCACCACAGCGGATTGCTGCACGGAGATATCAAGCCAGAAAATATTATCCGGCGAGCCGATTCTCACGTAGTAATGTTAATAGATTTCGGAATTGCCCGCGGCTTTACCGCCGGCACCAAGCAAACCCACACCAACTTGCTCTCCCCTGGGTACGCGCCGATCGAACAATACCTCCATGACGGTAAATGTACACCGGCCACTGACATCTACGCGATCTCCGCCACCCTCTACTACTTACTCTCCGGCGTGGCGCCCGTAGCAGCACCCCTGCGCGATCGCATTCCCTTGACTGACTTACGGCAATTTCAGCCCAACCTCAGCCCAGGAATCGAGCGAGCCATCCTTCAGGGACTCGAAATCGACCCCCACAACCGCCCTCAGACAGTGGAAAATTGGCTCACCATGCTGCAAGAAACAGAGCGAGTATCAGTAAAAAGAAAAGGCAAGCAAAGTCTAAGATTGCCCGCACCTCCCCCGCCGCAGTTGACTTTTCTGGCGTTTGTCGTAACGGCTGCAATTGCAGGCTGGATGGGTTTTGACCTAGCATCGCACTACAACAGCACCAGTCTCAGTAATAGTCCCAAAATTGAATCCTTCCCATCTCTCGAAGATTTGCTCAAATCCCGCGATTTGTCAGAGCCGATGTTCGGGCAGCCATCTGTCGAAAGCAGCCCTCTCTACCCGATCGAACTCAACAAGCGTCCCAAACCCCCCTTAGACAGCAGCAACCTTTCCGAACAGAGCGACGAGCCCTCAGAAACTAGCGCCGAACCTTCTGAGCCTCCAAGCCAGGAAACTACCGCCCCAGAGCCCGAAGCGGAACCTGAGCCATCGCCGGCGCCCGAACCCGCAGAGGAGCCTTCTGAGTCCCCCATTCCAGAGCCTCCAACCGAAATCGAGCCAGAACCCCAACCTGAATCCGCACCGGTACCGGAAGTTGCGCCCCTGCCTGCTGAACCGCCCGCCGCACCCGCACCGCCTGTCCCTGGGAGTGCTAGCGCTGAAACCCTGCCGCCGTCGGAATCCCCGTCGCCAGTAATAGCGTCGCCGATCGACCGATCGCCTGAGCCTGCGATACCAAGTCCCAGTGGCAACAATTCAGATAGTTCGATCGCACCTGATTCACCACCTCCTGTGCCCGATCCCACGATGCCTTTTCCCGAACCTGCGACAAATTAGTATGGTTTTGATTGGTTAAAAGTGCGGACAAATACTTGGTTTTATAAGTCAGCAAATATCCGCCCAGTAGTTGAGATAATAAGGCCCTACCTAGCCAACGACTAGCTTCCAAAAACTTCCGTCGAATCTGAAAATCCCAACAGTCGCCCTCTGAGTTTATCGAATATTTCCTATTCCCTCTGCAATCCAAATGCCCGCCAAAAAATGCAGGACGGTTTCCTATTTTGATTTAAATTATGTTAGAATATGTGCGCGACGCTGAGGTGGTGTGATGTCGCGTATTAATACTGCCAAGCTGCAAACATTTTGGTACAAAGCAACCCCAACCTCGAACTTGAGCCAGTGTCAGCGAGGCTTTTGGCCTAAGCCGTGGCGCGTCAGACTGTTCTAAATCTCAAGAATCCCATCCCCGACAATGGGGTGGGAGTGTCAATTCCCCCAAAATTCCTTCCTTTGGGAGCAAGCATCATCGGGGACAAGCAAGTTATAATTTGTTGCGGAAGCGCACAGAGATTTTTTATGAGTAAACCCCCAGTTCATGCTTTTTTTGTAGGCAGAGCACTTGCCGAAGCACTGTACGAGCAATTAGAAAGCGCAGCAACCAACGCTTTCTCTGAAATCGGCAAATTTGACGCCGAACAAAGAGAACGCCTGCGACAGTTCACCGATCGAGTTGTGGAACGGGCAAATCGAGCTTCGGATGAGGCGATGCAGACCCGAACTGGCACTGCAAGCACCACAACTATTCAAGACATCCATCCCGCTGATTTGCAAGCGACTATTGACGAGCTGCGCGCCGAAGTGGCTCTGGTGCGATCGGAATTGCAGCGTTACCGCAGCAGTTTGCCCTAGCGATCGACTCGACCACAACTATTATTTACTACGTGAGCGCATTGCTTTGCGCTCCTGCGCTCCTACTTTCAATCAAAGCAACAACATAAAATAAGCAATTTGGGAACCCAAGTGTCTGCTCTCCTTGATGACTCTGTTAATCGCCAGCGATCCCCCAAGCACACTGGCGAAGCCGATGAGCAAAAAACTGCTAGTAAATCCTACAAAAGTAAAGCTTATCGCTGGAATCGCGAAAAATACTCCCGGAAGCGGCGCTTCTTCGACATTTGGGCCTTTGTCTTGCTCTGGCTGGCTTCCCTCTGGCTCGACAGCAAAAATTGGAGCTACTGGGGAGGCGTGACTGAAGAAAAGAAAGTTGCCAGACGGCGCTTTCAAGCTATCTGGGTTCGAGAAACACTCTTGGATTTGGGGCCAACTTTCATTAAAGTGGGGCAGTTATTTTCTACCCGCGCCGATTTGTTCCCCGCAGAGTTTGTGGAGGAACTTTCTAAGCTGCAAGATAAAGTCCCTGCTTTCAGCTACGAGCAATTGGAGGTAATTGTCGAGCAAGATTTGGGCAAGACAGTTCAAGAACTCTACCGCAGCTTTGACCCGGTGCCCCTGGCCGCTGCCAGTCTGGGTCAGGTACACAAAGCTCAACTACATTCGGGCCCGGAAGTGGTTGTCAAAGTGCAGCGACCGGGACTGCGGAAACTGTTCGAGATCGATTTGCAAATTCTTAAGGGAATTGCCCGGTACTTTCAAAACCATCCTAAGTGGGGCCGCGGTCGAGATTGGATGGGGATTTATGAGGAATGCTGTCGCATTCTGTGGCTGGAAATTGACTATCTCCATGAAGGCCGCAATGCTGATACTTTTCGCCGCAATTTTAGCAACTGTGACTGGGTGCGGGTGCCGAGGGTTTATTGGCGGTACGCGGCTCCGCGAGTGCTGACTTTGGAATACCTGCCAGGGATTAAAATCAGCCACTACGAAGCTTTGGAAGCGGCCGGTATCGATCGTAAATTAATCGCTCAGTTGGGGGCAAAAGCTTATTTGCGGCAGTTGCTCAACGACGGCTTTTTCCACGCTGACCCACACCCCGGCAACATCGCTGTTAGTGCTGACGGTTGTCTGATTTTCTACGATTTTGGCATGATGGGGCAAATCCAGTCGAACGTCCGCGAAGGACTGATGGAGACGCTCTACGGCATTGCTTCCAAGGATGGACAGCGGATTATGGATTCTCTGATCAATTTGGGAGCTTTGGTGCCTACGGGTGATATGAGTCCGGTGCGGCGCAGCATCCAGTATATGCTGGATAACTTCATGGACAAGCCTTTTGAAAATCAGTCTGTGGGCGCGATTACGGACGACCTTTACGATATTGCCTACAACCAACCTTTTCGCTTCCCAGCTACTTTTACTTTTGTAATGCGAGCTTTTTCCACCATCGAAGGGGTGGGCCGAGGTTTAGATCCCGAGTTCAACTTTATGGAGGTGGCACAACCTTTTGCCATGCAGCTTATGACTAATGGAAATGGCCATGATACAAGTAGCAGCATTTTTAACGAAATCGGCCGTCAGGCGGCTCAGGTGAGTTCGAGTGCTTTGGGTTTGCCCCGCCGGATTGAGGAGACTATTGATAAACTCGAACAGGGAGATTTGCGGATTCGCGTCCGTTCGGCCGAAACAGAACGTTTGCTCCGCCGCATGAGCAGCGCTCAAATGGGTACGAATTATGCTTTGCTGATGAGTGCTTTTACTTTGTCGGCGACAATTTTGTTTGTCAGCAATCAAGTCTGGCCGGCTGTCGCTGTTGCCGTGCTGGCGGCGGGTGCAGGGTTTGCTCTTATGCGTTTGTTCAAGCGGATCGATCGTTTAGACAGGATGTCATAATTGTCCAATTTGGGATTGGAAATTTCAGGTTTGAGATTTCTCGCCAGCCAAAATTTGACATCGAATGTTAAGTTTTGACTGGCTGACCACAGATTGCTGAAATTTACAACACTTATGCGCTTTGAGGCTAAAAACCCGTTTGCTGCCTAGATTTCTCGCCAGCCAAACCTCTAATTTTGGGTATAAATCCAGTTTTTTTTGCAGGTGCTGCTGAATTTACTGGATTTACCGAAATTTTAAGATGGGATGACCATCTTACGATCTACAATATAAGGTCAAGGAAGTGCAATTTTTCCAAAACTCGCGATCGCGGGCTGCAGAATTTCAAGTCAGTTCGGGATTTAAGTTTTGGAAGAAAAAATCGCACCCCATTAAATCAAGCTTTCAAGTTCGATGAGTCCAATCACCCAATCTATGAAACGCTCTTTCGCAGGTAAGACAGACACAGGGCTAGTTCGTTCCGTAAATCAGGATTCGTACTACATAGACTCTGACGGGCGATTTTTCATAGTGGCCGATGGAATGGGAGGACACGCCGGAGGTCAAGAAGCCAGCCGGATTGCGACTCAGGCGATTCAATCTTATTTGCTCGAACATTGGGAAGGGCCAGAGGATTCTCCGGTGTTGTTGGAAAAGGCTTTTTTAATTGCCAATCAAGCAATTTTGACGGATCAGCTCGACCACCCCGAACGTGCTGATATGGGTACTACGGCTGTGGTTCTAATGTTTAGGGATGAGGGCCGACCCTGGTGCGCTAATATCGGGGACTCTCGCTTGTATCGGCTACACGGCTCTCGCTTGGAGCAGATTACTGAAGACCAGACTTGGGTGGCTCAGGCTGTGAAAAGAAAGGCCCTAACTCCTGACCAGGCTCGCACTCATCCTTGGCGTCACGTTTTGTCCCAGTGTTTGGGCCGCGATGATTTGCGGGAGATAGATATTTTGCCTGTGGACGTGCAGCCTGGGGATCGCTTGCTGCTCTGCAGCGATGGCTTGACTGAAGAACTTTCCGATCCTTTGATAGCTTCGCCTCTGAAGTCGATTCGCGCCTGCGAGGGCGCTGCAAATGCTTTGATTCAAGCAGCTAAGGAGAAAGGGGGACGCGATAATATTACTGTGGTGATTGTGACGATCGACCTCAAATAATATTCATAGCCCGATCGCACCCGACCATCTAAAATCGAAAAATCGAAAAAGTGAACAATCTAAAATCTAAAATCTAAAATCTAAAATTGAATGACCCGCGTTATCGGTTTGATCAGTGGCACGTCGGTGGATGGCATTGATGCTGCTTTGGTGGATGTCGTCGGTTCCCAAACAGACTTGAAAGTGCAATTGGTGGCCGGCAAGACTTTCTCTTATCCTGCTAATTTGCGATCGCAAATTCTCTCGGTTTGCAGTGGCTCAGCTTTGTCAATGGCTGAACTAGCAGAATTAGATGATGCCATCGCCCAAGAATTTGCCACGGCGGCATTGACAATTCAAGCAGAATATGATAAAGCCGAATTAATCGGCTCTCACGGTCAAACCGTCTACCACCGACCTACTGCGAAAGCCCAGAAAGACAGCGCAGGTGCGTTAATGGGCTACAGCTTGCAACTCGGGCGGGGCGCGCTAATTGCGGAATTGACAGGAATTACTACTGTGAGTAACTTTCGATCGGCAGACATTGCTGCCGGGGGTCAAGGAGCACCCTTAGTGTCAATAGTTGATGCCTGCCTGCTGGCGGAACCCAACATCAGCCTTTGCATCCAAAATCTGGGGGGAATTGGCAATGTTACCTATCTTCCGGCAAGAGGAAAAGGGGGAAACAATGACGAGTCTGAGATTTTCAGTCTTGGGGATGGGATATCGGGCTGGGATACAGGCCCGGCGAATTCCCTGTTAGATTTGGCAGTGCAGCACTTCTCAGGTGGCACTAAGACGATCGACGAAGGTGGAGCTTGGGCAGCATCGGGAACTCCCTGTCAAGCTTTAGTCGAGGATTGGCTCGCATCAGAGTTCTTCCGCCAAGCACCGCCGAAATCAACGGGGCGAGAGCTATTTGGTGTAGACTATTTTGACAGGTGTTTGGTCGAGACCCAAGGTTACAACCTCAGTCCTGGTGACGTGCTGGCTACTCTGACAGAACTGACTGTTGCCTCGATCGTTCACAGTTACCAAACTTTTTTACCGGCTATGCCCGATCGAGTTTTACTATGCGGGGGCGGCAGCCACAATCTCTACTTAAAACGCCGATTGCAATCTCAATTGCATCCAGTGCAAGTGTTGACTACTTCTGAGGCAGGGTTGAATGTAGATTTTAAAGAGGCGATCGCATTCGCGGTTTTAGCCGCATGGCGGGTTCGGGGCATTCCCGGCAATCTACCTCAAGTTACTGGCGCCCGGTCACCGGTACTTTTAGGGGAAATTAACTCTTGTTGGCACAGTTGGGCGTGATAGCATAGAGTCTGAGGGACAACGGCTGTGCGTTGTTGCACCAGCATTGTAGCCAGCAGCAAAAGCATAGGAACAGCACTGTGGCTCACACGTTTTTAATGGAATCTGGCCAATGGACGCTCGAAGGAAGCTGGATTGAGCGCAATGGCGTGCCAATTACGGTTAAAGGCAAAACTTTAGTGAGCTGGAACCGAACAGATTGGTTCAGTATGGTGACCAAGCTCGTATTTCCTGGAGGCGATCGCGAAGAGATTATTTTGCAGTACCGAGGACACCTCAACAGCGATGAACGGCAGTATACTTTTGTACTCCAACACAGCGAACTCGCCCGCGTCGAGGGCGAAGGTTGGATTGCTCCCCAGTCGATCGTCCAGCGTTATTGGGTGTTGGGAGATGAACGCCAGCGGAGGACGGGTTTTGATACCCTTCACCGGGTTGATGACAACCGCTACTACCAATCTAGTGGCATAATGTCTGGTCATTACTTGACGAGTACAATGGAGGCGACTCTGGAACGTCAGCCGGAATAACTCTTTCTAGAGTCCACAGTTGCCAGTTCTAGGGATTGATTTGACATACTCACCGTCCTTTCATGAGCGGTGATTCTTGACGGTTCGCAGCAATCTGCCTCCGAAAAGGTCTTAGAATCGCTCCCCGTCCATTTAGGGTCGTGCCGATGCCCCGTGCCGACCTTTTCTATATTTTTTGCGGCGTTTTCATCCCTATCCTGCTCAGTACCGCAATTAATACAGAGTATTGAGCGGATAGATAAATCAACTTTGCCCCACCGGAATCCACAACAGGAACAAACTTGGCTAGTGGGTTCCCATCGACTAATGACGACAAATTCCCGTTCTAATTTTTGGGATTTTGCCTCGCAAAGCGTTCTAAATTCCCTCCATCCCTGTAAGCTAATTGCCCTAGCTAGGGCTTGCTGAATAATCGATCGCCAGCCAAGAACAGGTGCGATCGATATATTCAAGCTCGGTTAAAGATAAGTTTTTCTGTATCGAGTTACCCCAATAATAATTGGGGATTATCTCCAACCAAAAAACAGGTGTTCTTTTTCTAAATAGATATAAAAACACACAAAAAACCCGGCGCCACCAGGTAGAAAGATTCATTACCAAAAAAGTAATTGCAATAACTGTACTAGATGTATTATCAAGTTTAGCCATCACTCTATTCAGGCCGAATCTTCGTTTGCCTTGTCCGAACTTGCCCTCAATTGCATTTCTAATCCTCTCATCTTTCAACGCTTGCCTCTTTTTTGATTTACTCACATTTGCTGGAGGTCTTCCTAAAGGAGGTCCACTAATTCTAATGCCTTTTTCTTTACACCACGCTCGGTTTTCCCGATTTCGGTAAATGCGCTCTGCATGAACGGACTCTGGATAATATCCTGTGAACCTATGATAATACCAGTTTTTTAAAGATGTGATAGAGATAAAGAATGTAAAATCCCAGACCATCCGGTGAGAAAACCAATGACGCGATCGGTG
>NZ_JAUBTV010000146.1:0-9822 GCF_036705145.1 Microcoleus sp. B5-D4
GGGTCTAAAGCCCCGTCCTTATAGGACGGCTTCCTCCTAACTGTATAAAACAAATACAGTTAGAAACACAGGAAATACTCGTTTATCTTTAAGGACTTCAACAATGCGGGGATAGACTTCGGGGAAACTCGGAGGAGCGCCTACCATTGCATCGCTAATGCCGTGAATATCTGTTACTTCTGCGGGGATGGAAATTGAGGGTTTGATGAGGGTATCGAGCAAGGTTTCTTCAGTGTGATCGATAATTGCTATCTCTACTATTTCCGCATCGTATAGCCCCGTTGTTTCAGTATCCAGAATCACCCAATCTTTCTGGCTTAATTGTTCTCTTGCCCAAAGAACAGCATTCACCCTATCTTTTTCTATGAAACCTACTTCTCGATACCATTCCCGGTAATCCCGCTTGATTTTAGCTTTGAGACGGTTGGCGGCTAAAGTTTCCAATTGTTTGGGAGATGGCTTTCTTTTGGGTCGGCAGGATTCGGGATTGTGGATATCGTAGAGAAACACATCGTATTTTCGAGTTGGGATAACGCCTGAAGGTTTTAGAGGCGATAAACCAAGCTCACCCAATTGCTTTTTAGTTTTGAGATGTTCTGGTGGCTCATTGGATTCGCCCCACCAACTGTATTGGGTTAGCTCCATGTTTGACAGCTCGATATCAAAACAGCACATTCAAAATATAGTTTGATTTGTGGCACGGGAGAACCCACGCAACAACTAACAAAATAATACCATCGAAGTAGAAAACCCCCAGATTGGGGGATGAGTCGCCCGCTGCAAAACTAAACGACAATCTAATGATTTTATCAAATAAGCGTCACTATCTGTAAATTAAAACAACCAATACTACCTCGGTTCAAGGTATCCGCAGCAGCTAACATCCCTCCACTTTTCATTCTTTAGCATCGGCTGTTAAAGCTTGGCATTAAATCTCTCAAAGTTCGTCTGCCTGGTCTGATTATACCCAGGATTGTTCAGGTTTTTACCTATCCAAGAAATCGGCAAAATGTGCAATCAAAGCCGCCGTTCCGTATTTGCGAATCAGGTAAATAAATACGGGCTTGCCGACGCTTGAATACGAACGAGGCGAATCCTTATCTGGTTTGGTGCATTTCAGGACATTTTTAATAATATCAGAGGCATTGCGACTCGTATCTAGATACGCTAATACCTGCTCGAAAAGAGCTGATTCCGTTGTTTCACAGAAGTACCTGGATACGAGAGACGCGCCATCTCGAATCGGGTACTCTTTATCTAGTAAGGGTTCTAGAGGTATCCCACCGCCCTTTGGGGTTTGGGGTGTGGATACGTCAGATTCTTGCGTATCCCGCTCTGAATGCTCCCCTGTTTCAGTAATTTCTGATGATTTAAAAGTCTCTTCAAGGCGCTGTTTTGCTAGTTCCCAAAGTTTTTCTGGGTCATCAGTTTCGCTGGTTTGGTCAACTCCCATATTCTGTTTATTGGTATCAGCGGTTGGCTCAATTGGCTCTTTTACCAACTCTCGTTTCCATTGGCTCAAGTCGGGTACAACAGCGGGGAATTCGCCTAATTCGCAGCTAATCCATGCCGCTCTATTTCCCAGCGATTCCAAGTAATCTCGCACTTGTTGGTATTTGGCGTATTGCTCGGAGTCCTTGGGGAATTTGTTGCGGTAGGATTCACATTCTTCTACAGCAAACTTACCCATGTAAATGCTACAGAAACACTCAGTTAAATCGCTTTCACCCTCCAATCCCCAAGTTACAACTTGTCTGCCCTGCGCTAAAGCAAAGATGCGGATGTTGGTTTCCCTGGCTAAAGTAATCATTTCACCCATAATTTGCTTGGCACTGAGAGAAATAATCTGTTTGGTTTTGCTAGCGACAATCGCTCTTACATTACGCGAAATTGCTTTCCATTCATCAACAGCTACATTCCAAATGGGTGAATCAATCCCCTTTGCCATTAATGCTGTACGCCGTACTCTTTCACCTTGCAATGCTTCCAAAGAGGAGCGGATAGCTTTGTAATCTTCAGGCACTCCTATTACATCCAAGCCAATCCATTGATGCGGCCACCGTTTGACCGTAATTACCGACTGCTTTTGGGATGGCATCACATCCATCAGCCAATCAAAGAGCGTGGTTTTTCCGCCATTTGTGGGTGCAACTCCTCTCAAGTGAGGAAACATCTCAGGAGTCTCCCTAAACTGCTTCCAATCAAAGAACTTCACTCCTAAATTGGGAGTTACTGGCAGTTCTACGCCCAATAACTGATTGTTATTTTGGGCGGATTCTGTGTTTGATAGGAGTTCCGCATTTTCAACTTCATCGGACTTTGATTCTATTGGAGCGGGTAAAGATGCGGGTAAAGATTGGGGAGTGGCGGCGGTTAAAGCCTCCAACAGTTCGGGATTCTTCTCCAAATAAAGCGTGTTGTAGCCGTCATAGAGTTCGCGCTTGAAGTCCTTCACTCTCAAGTCAGCAGCAATCGCTGTTTTCTGGATTTCTTCCTCATCCAAAATGTCGCTGGTAGTTGCTTCTAATTGCTTTTGCCGTGCCTCAAATATCGCAGCCTCTTCCTCACTCTTTCTCTGCTTTACCGATGCTGCACCCGATGTGAAATAACCCGCACCAAAGCTGATTGCAGCAATTACGCCGGATGTAGTACGCAGCAGCCCCCAGCCTTGATGCAGCTTCACAAACTTAGCATTCTTGGGATACTGGGAACCCGTTACCACAACAGGCGTACAGGGATTTGTAGCTCCATTGCAGTAACTAAGGTGTTTGTCAAAGTACCCGAATAAACTGAACCCGCTACATCCGATACCCACAATCACACAGGCGATCGCACTTTTCATTTGGTCACCTCCGCCACAGTGTAACCAACAAAAGTAGCATCACCGATACACCAACAATCACGACAAGCTGCCACACTGGGATGAACCCAAAGCCGACGCTTAAAGGCATATTTGCCAGTAGCCACGCCGCATCCCAAAATGCAGCAATAGTTCCGAGAATCACCACCAACCCACTAATCCGCCTCATGGATAGTAAATAAGAGGTTGGGTTTTTCGGTTTTACTACAAACAAGAACCCGGCTACTAAAACCACTGCGACGAGCATTACAGGAGCACCGACAATCCTCGAAACGTGAGCGATGGATAGACCAACCGCAAACCAAAATCCTTGACCACAAAAGCTGTTTAAGTTCTTGAGAAACCTCAATTGGTCTGATTCTTCTAATTCGGGGAGTTGTGGTTGTTGTGAAGGTGGAGCAACAGGAGGATTTTGAGGTTTGGGGATGAGAAGTGTTGGCAACTGCATGGCTATTTCCCTGAGAAAAAGTCAAAGGCTTTACCGCCCCATTTTTTTAGCCAACCACTTGTATTGTTAGCGTTATTGCTAGCGTTATTGCTAGCGTTATTGCTAGCGTTAGTGGTAGCAGGAATTAATTGTTTGCTACTAGATGATGGCAAACCCAATTTCCCACGAGTACCGTAAGCGAACAAGTATTTTATCCTATTTCTCTCTTCGCTTTTTGCCTCTTGAGCTGCTTGTCGCTCCGCATAGTTGGCTGCTTCTATTTCAGGTTTTTGGGATAGCGCTTCTTTTTGACGGGCTAATCTGTTAGCCACAATCTGAAGAGAAATCTCAAGATCGTATTCGGCTAAATCATCGTAATCAATAACTTCTTGGTCGAGTAGTCTTACGCCAACATCCGAATCTTTGGCTAGCTTTTTGGTATTGGCCTGCCAACCTTTCCATGCCAAGAACACGTCGAGCGTGGCCCGATCGATCTTCTCCATGCCCTTAGCACCAGCTTTGACGCATCGGGCTACAAACTCGTTGTATTTGACAACGCCGTCAATATAGTCGTTGACGTGTTTTTCTAGTTTATCGAGGTTGTCAATGAGGAACTTGATTTCTTCAACCGAATCTACGAATGCCCCCAATTCTTCCTCGGACATTCCAGCAAAGGCTGATGGGTCGAAGCCGTAGTATCCCTGAAAAGTAGTCAACATTTCAGGTGCGCTATCAAATGCTTTGACTTTTCCGACTAAGGCTGGGGCGATGGCTCCATCACCAGTGTATTTAACAATTGCACTCATGGTTTGTCTCCTTTAATTAATTCTGAGTTATGTAGTTGATTTACAATTAATTACTTCCCCCCAAGCGACGGTGCAAATTGATAGCTGTGGTTCGTGCTGTTGTCGATATTCTGGTCGCCTTGAACTACCGTGGGTGGTAAATCTTTTACGGCTTGTCGATAACCGTCGTGGTAGACAGATTTACCTGCGTAAACCAGCATTGCGGGGATGGCTGCAAACAGGAGTGACGCACAAATTGCCGAGAGTTTATCTGACATGGTTGTTACCTCGAAGTTTCATTGGGACTAAATGAAATGTAAACCTGTCCTTGACCGCTACATTTAATATGAGCCGGAATGTAACCCAAAATTTGGCAGATTCCCTGCCAAAATATCTCTTTACAAATTAGGTAGTTGTCGGGGATTTGCTCTTTGCGGTACACAGCCCACGCCATGTCTACAGATTTGACAATTGCTTGTGGTACTGGGTCTAGTTCCACTAACTGCTTTACTCTTTCTAATTCGCTGCTCATTAGAGTGACCTCATTAACTACGATTCTTCCAAGAAGTTGATATTGATAGCATCGCGTCGTTTCCACCACGTCGTTAATCGACTTATCCAGCCTTTTTTCTTACCTCGCTCCTCATCTTCACTTTCAGGCTCATCAACATCATCATCTTCATCCTCATCTTCTGCAACTGGTGGACTGTGCCAATTGCAGTTAGGTCTGTCTATCCAGTAGGGGTAAACTCGAACAGGTTTTCCATTTACCCGATCCACATAGTTAATTCCTGCCACATTGCATTCAGCGTAGAATTCGTCTTCTTCTGTAAGCGTTGCAGGAGCTAGCAATCTTTGATAGTCTTTGTTTGTGTCCATATTTTCCTATCCTGCTGATTCATATCCATCACATTCATAATCTTGCTGTTCAGTTTCGAGGCGGTAGCAAACTCCGGGATAAGGGCATTCTCTCAGCCCTATACAATCAGGGGGGAAATATTTCTCTTTGGGCTGGCAAAGATTTTTACTTTCGTCTACCGCTTCTAAGTAAACATCGCTCTCAATAATGTTGTACAGCGTACCGTATCGATTGCTGTACAAATCGAGGTCTTTGATCTGACAGAATGCTAGACATTTGTTGTCGGGAGGGTACACAAAAACGTGCTGCTCTCCGTGCCATAAGAAAACCTCTTTTTTGCGGATGTGAACTAACATCGCTGTACTCCTTAGCTCTATGTTTATGCCTTGCTCAATCTGGTAACAAAATCTCGTTATCTGTCTTGCTAAAGATGACATTTTTGCCGTATTCCACACAGTAAGGCTTCAGTAACTGGTACTTTTCATCCCGGTCAGTAAACAGGATGTGTACCAGTTTTTGTTCTTGCCATCCTGAATTGCAGTGTTTAACTGTTGCCAAGACTTCTCTGATTTTCACGCACACCCTCCCACTAATACTGCCACTTCGCTCACTTGGCTAATTGCAGCCAGTTTAGACTTAACGACCCGCCACAATCTCAATCCAGGACACACTAAATACAACTCAATAAAACCGTAACTGTCCAGCATCAGACAAACCTCATTAGCACGATTGTTTCTTCAGCGTAATTGGGATTGGGAGGCAATATAATGCCAGGTTTTTTAGGTTGCCTCCCCCGTTGCAGGCTCAGAAAAAAGATGAGATTCAGGAGCACCTTTTCCCTGTGAGCTTGCCTTAAAGCTAGGGCTTCCCCCAACTCTCGGTGAGCGCCTACCAGAGTCCTGGTGAAATCCTCCGTGGCGGTACTGACTTGGTTGGTAAAACAGGCTTTGGGACTGGCAAATTGGCATCCCGCAAATCCAAGGGAGCTGCTTTTACGGCCGAGGTGAGAACGCTGAAATTACCTCGGATATTGGAGGCCATATCGGTTAAACCGTGGGTCAGATTTGCACTCAGAGAAATCTTAAAGGCATCTAGGATTTGGTCGCTAACGGCTCCGGCAACATCGGCCATCCCCAAGGATGCTTCGCGAGTCATTCCCTCAATGGCTTGTATCGCTCCGCTTTTCTCTTCTTCAGCATCCCGTTTTTCGCCGCTGGCGATCGCTTCTGAGTCGATGTCGTTGCAGTATTCACCGCGTCCGTTCCGAGTTCCCACTACTTGTTTGAGTGCCAAAGGCGGTGCAATTCGCTGATTCAGTACCAACTCGAAATAAAGGTCGATTTCTGCGCTGTCATCAGGGTTCAAAAGAGAGTTTTGCCAATCGGGCTGTCCTAAAGCTTTGCGAGCGTTGGTTACGTCAGAAACTTTGTTGAGTCCCCATTTGCTTTTGATGTCGCGGCGGTCAATTGTCGGTTCGGTATTCATGGGTGGGTAATCCTTCTTGTGCTAATCGTTCTCGAACAGTGGCAATGCAGCGGTTGGCTTCCAGAATCCAAGTTTCTAGGGTTAGCAAGCAGTTCAAATGAAATTGAGAAAATGTCCGGCGGTAGGGTTGTCTCTGAAACTCGGGGCATTCTGCTTCTAAAAGGGCGAGTCGGGTTTTGAAAGTAGCTTCAGGCATCGGTTTTCCCTCTTTACCTAGAATTACCCTTACTTCTGCTCTGAAGTAATTTCGATGCTTCCATGTCCCACATCGACTGTTAAAAACAGCTACGTCTACAGGCTTTTTAGGTGTTGGCATTTTCTCATTGGCATTTGATTGGCTACTTGTTAGCTACATCACCCGAAACTCTGATTCTTTCGTTAGCTGTTTTCGGAGTCGCCCGAAGTAGCTAACGAAGAATCAAAAAAAATTATTTCCTTTCCGGCGTGCTAAATGATTTGGCATCCCAGATACCCCAGACTTCGCGGGCAGAAGCTACGGCTCCTTGGAGCGCTTCTGCTGGCGTGCGCCCGAAAACTATAATCTGGCGGGGTGGATTGTACTTACGGGTGACGGTAACGCTCCACTTGAATTGATGGCTTTTGAGTGATTTCATCGATCGTCCCTCCCGTCGCCTGGAGATGGTGCAGTTTCCGATGAAGCCAACAGGGAAACGGAGAACAAGCGAATTAGGCGCAGCGCTTCGGGTTCGGAAAGCCAAACATCCAAGTGTTCCAAGGAATCGGAAAACAAATCCGATAGTTCGCATTGAGAGAGCGCTTGGAGTACCGTCGATGAATAGTGCTGGGCGTAGGTGATCGCTTCAATCAGGGCAAGCTTTTGGATGCGGTTGCAAGTGCTCAGCAGCGATTGCCAGCAAGAATGGAGTTGGCGGCTGGAGAATTGGTCGGCTATTGCCTCCACTAAGGCGATCGCTTCCGATTCACTGGGCAAGAAATCGAAATCTTGGGGCCATTTATCGCCAAAACATTCAACAGTACCGCACTCTTTAATGGAGCGGGCGAGCGTGTCCCTTTGGCGCAGCGAATAAACGACCGCTTCCATCAAAACCCAGAGTTCTGGTTCTGCCATCGTTTCCACGGATGCCAACAGCAAAGGGTACAAAGAAGCGCTCGTCACTTTTGGCGTTGCAGCAGCAGCGGACACCTCAACCGTTATCGGTATCGGTATTTGTGTCATGATTGAAAAACCTCATTAATGTGAGTGCCGTACCCCGCCCCAGAAGATTTCCAGTCATAGGGGGCGGGGTTTGGTTTTGGTGTTAAGCCATAACTGTGTATGCACAGACGTAACTATGTATGCACAGACATATCACTTTTGTTTAGGTGTTGTCAAGCCCTATGATGAAAATTGTTAATTGTGCATACACAGACAAATGACCAGAAAACCGGCTGAACGCAGCGCTTGGGGCGAAAACAAAGAGCGCTACAGCATTTTTGTGACTCCTACGGCAATGAAAGCGATCGACACCAGGGCTGAGGTGCTTGGAATCTCGCGCTCTGAATTCTTGGAACAGTTCGCCCGCCTGGTTGCAGGGATGACCGACACTGAACTAAAAAAGGAGGATAGGGAGGAATTGACCAAAAGTGTTGGAGCAAAGTATCGCATTAGCCCGCGAAGAACTTGCTGGCCGCGGTTTGTTTCTCAAGCGCAAGGCTAAGGGCGCTCGGGTTCAATTGCTAAAAAATCAAATTATGGAATGGGAAACACTACTTGAAAAACTAGGTTGAACTTTCGTATACACCAAGCTTGGACTGTCGGAGTTTAGTGTATAGGCCACGTAGAGCGCGATGAAGCGTCAAAGGAGTTTTTGATGAGTGAATCAGTTAGAGCCGTCAGGGCTTTCGTGCAAATAGGTTCCCTCACAGTCGATGGGTTTATGTTGCCAGACGGCAGTTACCGGATGAGCCAAACACAGGCGGCTGAGTGTATTGGGGATGATCCAGTTTACGCCAGAAACTTTTTAGGTTCTAAGGAGGGTAAAGCCATACTGGGTGAGGGTTTTACGCCAGAAACTTTTGAAGTTGACCCCACGGGACAAGTCAGAGGACAAACTCGCATTCGGGGATGGCCCTTAAGTGTTGTTTATGCTTACTGGATTTACCGCTGTTACAGAGGAGTTAAACCTGCTTTTGACTTAGTTGTGGCTTTGGGTACTGAAACATTAGAGCGCCGATTTGACATAGCTTTCGGCGTTACTCGCACCGAATCCGAACGCAACGAACTGCTTGGCCAGCGAGTCCAGCAACTCGAACGCGACCTGCGAATGTTGGGCAACGCTTACTCTGCTGAAGACGAAATTCGGTGGGAGCGCGACTACTACGAGCGCTTGCTTAGAGAAAACGGCATCGACCCTTGGAGAATTCCGGGGGGTGAGGATGAACCGGGTTAATTGCGATCGGCAACAATTGGGATTTTTCGATTCGGAAATTCCTTGTCAGCTAACGTTCGCTCGCAATACGTCCGCGTATAGAATTTGAAAAGGCTGTTGTCAACAAGCGACCGCCCGCATCGATTAGACCAGACCAAAAAAAAGTCCGCGTCTTTAGAAGAGACGGCAGACAAACAAAAATAAAAAACTTTAGATTCATCATAGTCTATTTCTGCCATTACCGCAGATTTTGCACCTTTGCACATTAACGGTAGCTGTGGCAGAGCCGTCTCTTCTACTAAGCGCGGGTTTTTGTAAAAAAACCAGCACGCAGCGCTATGAGTAGCGAAAGAGGCATCTATGAATATTGCAGATCAATTTTTATCAACTACCGCGTACCTTTGCCCCAAACACAAGAGCCACATTGAGAGCAGAGGACTGCTGAACAAGTGGAGTTACGCCAACTGCCGAAGCGTATCTGCTGACGAGGCATCAGTTTACTTGGGCTATACCGCCAAGTCTGGTGGCATCTTCTTTATTGGTGCAGGCACACAATTTCAGTTCAGGCCAGACAAGCCGTGGAAGTCAAGAGAAGATAAAAAGGCACCCAAGTACCGCACCCCGTTAGGGGAATACGACGCTTTTCTCCCTCAGCATCCAACCGATAAGGACTATTGGGATACTGAAAAACTTGCAGAGCACTGCTACCACATTAACGGTCAGCCCTACATCTTACTAACTGAAGGAATCTGGAAGGCCATCGCGGGATGCTGTCATGGTTTACCTACAATTGCCTTGATGGGCATCAGCATGGGACTGACTGCCAAGAAAAACGACTTGCAAGGTCAACGCTTTCTCGTTGCCATACTCGAACACTACGCTCGTGCCGGTTTTGGATTCATCATTGCCTTTGATGCAGATGCAGCCACCAATCCCAGTGTCATTTGGGAACAGCGGAAACTCGGCCGCCAGTTGCTTAAGTTTGGTGTCCCCGTTCGCAGCATTACTGCACAATG
>NZ_JAUBTV010000147.1:0-9737 GCF_036705145.1 Microcoleus sp. B5-D4
TAACTGCGAAGTTATAGTGCTTGGGGCTGGCACGCACCCCAAGGTATGAACTTTAACGCTCCCTAATAACGAAAGCCTGGACTTACTGAGCTATTTCGGGATTTATCCAGAAATGTCGAGGATTTTAGTAAGTCCGCTGCGTGAGATTCTGGTTTGACTTTGCGGTAAACCTTTTCAATCCTACCATCAGGGTCGATCGCGAAAGTCGATCGAGTAATTCCCTTGACACTCCCGGGCCTGAAGGCGTGGGGATTCTTTGATCTACGAGCCAGTTTGCTGAGGCAGGATTTCTCCAACAACAGTAGAGACTAATTCTCCCAAAGAGTTGATTGGTTCAAGACCAAAGGTTCCGGTATGCCCTACCGTACCCAATCCTCGACTAAGGATATTTTTAGCTGCGTTTTCGTCACGATCCAAGACACAACCACATTTACAAGCATGGGTTCTTGTAGATAGCGTTTTCTTCACGATTTCACCGCAGCTAGAGCATTCTTGACTGGTGTATTGGGGATTCACCGCAACCGTGATTTTTTCACACACTTTTCCAAAGTATTCAAGCCAAACACGAAATTGATACCAAGATGCGTCATTAATGGACTTAGCCAGACAATGATTCTTCACCATGTTTTTGATTCTCAAATCTTCGTAGACGACTACATCGTTTGATGAGATTACGCACCTTGCTAATTTCACAGCATGGTCTTTACGTTGTCTACTTATTTTGAGATGGCGCTTGCCTAGAATCTGCCGAGCTTTGGCCCTATTTCTTGAACCTTTAACTTTCCTGGATACGCGACGCCCAGAGCGTTTGAGGACTTTCTCACCTTTGATCAGAAACCTCGGGTTTTCAACCGTAGTTCCGTTTGAATCGGTGTAATATTCCTTCAATCCCACGTCTAATCCGATCGTAGTACCAGAGGGTTCTGTGTTTTCTTTTCTATCGACATCCACACAGAATTGGACGTACACGCCATCAGCACGTTTGACCAATCTCACCCTTTTTATTTGGCTAATTTGGTAAAAATGTAGATCGCGTGTGCCTTTTAGTTTTAATCGTCCAATTCCTTTTTTGTCGGTAAAGTTGATTGATTTGAGATCGTCAGCAAGTTTCCAGCCACTGGTTTTGTATTCCACCGAGCGGCAATCTCTTTGAAATTGTGGATACCCTTTTTTACCAGGAATATTTTTCTTGCAGTTATCGTAAAATCGGGAAATAGAAGACCATGCCCGTTCTGCGCTAGCTTGTCTTGCCATTGAGTTGAGTTCGTCGGCAAAGGGAAAATCGCGAGCTAGTACGGCGCAGTATTTATTTAAGTCGTTTTTGCCCACTTTATTGTTGTCCATCCAATAACGCAAACAGCTATTGCGGACAAACTTAGCAGTACGAATTGCTTCGCCTACTGCTTTGAACTGATTCGATTTTCCGTATGCCTTGAACTCAAAAACTAACATGACTTCACCTCTCATCTTATACTACAAGCCCCCGCATAAAATGTTCGGCGAGTTGTTAAAACTTTACAATTAAAGCCGGCCACTGAAGAAGGGGTTTTAAACCCAAATCTTTGATAAATTCTTTTCCCATAAATTTTTTGAGTCCGTAACAGCCGTAGGCGGTAGCAACTTCGGCGTTTGAGTCGCACAGCAAGGGAAAAGGCAGTTGATATTTAGCTGCAAACTTGGCGTGGGCCCCCGCCCCGTCTGTACTGACGCCGAGGACTGCTATATTGCGCGACTGGTAGTCTAAGTAAATGTCGCGAAAGCCGCAAGCTTCTTTAGTACAGCCTGGGGTGTTGTCCCTAGGGTAAAAATACAGTACAACTCGCTGCCCTCGAAAATCTGCAAGGCTGACGACATTGCCTTGCGCGTCGGGCAGGCTGAAGAGAGGAGCTACGTCACCGGGATAAATTGTCATTCGTCGTATTTTGTCAAGAGTGTATAGAAATCTTCTGGAAGATTGACAACATTGCGTCCCGATCGCACCCAGATTCCCAGTGACTTGAATCCCGGTGTTCTTTTTTCTGGGTCTTGTACCGGGTGTGCTATGATCGTCATCGGTCTAAAATTGAGTATAACTAGCCAACGTAAAAACTTAACTGCATTAGTTGAGTGCGTAGTCTCACCTAACGGTGTTGCGGTTTAGCTAGGCAGACAGGAATCCCCACACTATACCGATCAAAGGTTAGTGTGGGATAAAAGGCGCGTCAAACTCCTGATTCCACCCGTTCATAATCTCAAAAGCATAGCTTTGAGCCGTGGAGAGGTGGACAACGAGACGAACCAATTCCTTTTTATAATATCAGTGGGGCTGGACGTGTTCCTCACTTTAAAACGCCGTAGAGGGAAACGATGGGAGTACCTTGAAGGAAGTTCTCGATCTCCTTAACAGGACTCAGAAGCCTAAACCATATCGCTTGCGATTGTTGTGGCAGCGTCACGAAAGCTAAATTTGAAGAAAACCTAGCTACAGAAAGAGAACCGATCGAGTACGGTAGGACATACCGGAATTTACGCTTGGGGAGAAGACACCTATATTTTGGCTGGAGAAATCCTGTTACAAGCAAGTGACTTCGCTGAACCAAGAATCTCAGTCACCAAGAGTGCACAGAGTGTCAAACTTAAGAATCCCTGGGCGTGAAAGCCCGGGGACTGTCAATGTTTATTAGTGAGGTCAGAATGGCTAAGCGCCGCAATCTCAAGAAAGAGAAGGCACAACGAAATCAAGCATACGCTCGCAAGTTTCGTAAGCGGAGAAATCAAGATATGTTCTCCAACAAGAGAAGACGATTTGACGGCGGTAACGGCGGTGGCATGGGCGCCATGAGCGGTGGCGGCAGAGACAAAGACATGGCTGCTGCTGAAGATTAATTGAGTCAGGCTATCTGCCGAACTTAGAACCAGAGTGGAAAACACGCTCGTTCTAAGGAGAGATAGCCAGCCGGAATTTGTCCAATAATTCAACGATGTTTAGGCGAGATGTTTAGGCGATTCGATCGCGCGCAGCGATAAGTGATTTTCTCACTTGTTCAAACCCGGTACCCCCGTAACTATTGCGAGCCGCCACCACTTGCTGAGGTGCGATCGCGCTGTAAATGTCTGTCTCAAAGGCTGGGTGCAAGTCTTTCCACTCCTCAAGTGTCAAATCTTTGAGGAGTTTGCCCCCCGAAAGGCAAGTTTTGACGACTTTGCCGACAAGGTTGTAAGCTTCCCGGAAGGGAACGCCTTTGGCGGCCAAGTAGTCGGCTACGTCTGTAGCATTAGAAAAGTCTTCCGTAACAGCAGCAGCGAGGCGATCGCCATTAAACTCGATGCCTTCGCGCAACAAAATGGTCATTGCTTCCAAGCAACCCTGTACCGTTCTTACGGTATCAAACAAAGCCTCTTTATCTTCTTGCAAATCTTTGTTGTAGGCCAAAGGAAGTCCCTTCACTACTACCAACAAAGCTTGTAAGTTACCGAACACCCGCCCCGCTTTGCCCCGCACCAACTCCGGCACGTCGGGATTTTTTTTCTGGGGCATGATGCTAGAACCAGTAGCGCAGCTATCTTTGAGCGTAATAAATCCAAATTCGTGAGAAGACCACAAAATCATTTCTTCTGACAAGCGGCTCAGGTGTACCAGAATCAAGCTGGCGGCAGCGAGAAATTCGATCGCAAAATCTCGATCGCTCACTCCATCTAAGCTATTAGCATAAACCTTGTCAAAATGCAAGAGTTCGGCAGTATAATGTCGGTCGATCGGGAAAGTCGTCCCCGCCAGCGCGCCACAACCCAAAGGCGAAACATTCACCCGCTTGCAGATATCGCCGAGACGTTCCCAATCGCGATCGGTCATTTCAAAATAAGCTAACAGGTAATGAGCCAAACTGATCGGCTGAGCGCGCTGCAAATGAGTGTAACCGGGAATTAAAGTTTCCACGTTACGATCGGCAAGATCGAGCAAAACCCCTTGAAATTCCCGCAATTGCTCGCGAATTTCGGCAATGCGATCGCGCAAATACAAACGAGTATCAGTGCCGGCTTGATCGTTGCGCGATCGGGCAGTGTGCAACTTTTTCCCCGCATCTCCCACGATATCCGTCAGCCGCTTCTCTACAGCGAAGTGAACGTCTTCGGCATCAACTCCCGGAACAAAAAGTCCTTGGCGGTATTCGCGGCGAATCTGTTCCAAACCATTGACTAACTGTTCGCCTTCTGCTGCGGAAATAATCCCCGTTTTGGCCAGCATTTTAGCGTGAGCGACAGAACCAGTCAAGTCATACTCAATCAATTCAATATCGAAGCCAATACTAGCATTAAATCGGGCGATCGCCGGGTGCAGCGCCGATTCAAATCTTTGACTCCAAGTTTTTTGTTGTGTTGTCATTGCTCAAGCTAAAACTAGATTATATCTCTCTTGCAGAAGTCTATAAAAACCGATTTGTAGCAAAGACTTTAGTCCTTCCTCCGGTTTTTATTCTGGACTGTAGTCCTCACTCCCAAATTCGGTAAGAAAAAACTCACGTCCCGACTACAAAGTTTTTATACATCTTTTGACCCAAAAAAACTGAAGTCTTGACTACAAAATTGTGAAACTTTTGCTGCATCAGAAAGAAGTGAAGTTTGGGCTACAAAGCTTTTAAATCCGTTCCAGATACCTTCTTCGACAAAAACTCTAACGAAAAATCCCTTTCAAGAACCAGCCCACAAAAATACCTATAATAAAAGCTCCTATTTGACCAGTCGAAACAAAATTGTTCCAAGCTTTCTGGAAATTCGTAAAAATTTCGTAACTTTGAGCCAAAATCACCGTCGCACTCAAATGAGATTTCAAAACTAACAAGTGAGCGACATCGTTCCAAGTAATCGAACTGGTTAATCCAGCAGTAATTTCCGGGATTAAATTAACTATCATGGTGATTTTCTCCTGCTAAAGGTGTTACCCTCAGTACAACCAGTGTCATGTCATCTTCGTTACGATTGCCGATGCCGATAAACTGGTGTACGCGATCGAACAAATAATCCAAAATTTCTTCAGACTGCTGATAATTTTGACAGGCCCACTGAAAAGCCGAGGTCAAGTTATCCTCATCAAACCGATCGCCCCTTTGATTAGCAGCATCGGTAAATCCGTCTGTGTAGTAAATAATCGTATCTCCTGGCTGCAATTGCACGCTTGCTTCTTGGTAGTGCGAATCCGCATCCAGGCCAATTAACATTCCCTCCAAAGTATCAAGCTGAAGAATCGAATTAGTTGCAGCTTGCCACAGCAAAGGCGGGTGGTGAGCAGCATTGCTGTAAGCCAAAACGCGAGTTTTCGGATCATACTCCGAATAAAACAGAGTCACAAAACGGTGGGAATTTTCCAAATCCGCGTGCATAACCCGGTTTAAATGTTGCAAAATTCTCGACGGCGAGTGGCGGTTCAAAACCTCCGCCCGCAGCATACCCCGTGTCATCGTCATCAACAGGCCAGCCGGTACTCCTTTGCCCATCACGTCGCCGATCACAATGCTCCAGCGGCCCTTGTCGATTTTGGACTTGAGATTTTTAATTAGGGATGGGGGGTGTTCTCCCTCATTCTCCTTGCCGATCGGGTCATAGTCAGCGGGAATAAAATCATAATAATCTCCGCCGACTCTGCTAGCAGTTTGGCAGCGGGCGGCCACGTCAAGGCCGGGAATTTTCGGACAACTGCGGGGTTGCAGCCGCAATTGAATTTCCGCCCCGATTTCTAACTCTCTGTCTAAGCGGTCTTTTTCCGCCAACTTAACAGTAAGTTCGTCTTTGCAAATAGCCACTGCGGTTTGATCCGCCACCAACCGAACTAATTTCTGTCTGCTGGGAGTCCAGAGATATTGCGGATCACTGCTAAAAACATAAAGCCGTCCGCGTTCCAAATTGTTGACTAAAATTGGCGCCCCAAACAAATGAACATCCGGGCCCAAATAACGACCGACTTGCAGGTCTAGACTAGAAGTTTGCCCAGAGGTTTCCGAAAACGTTCCAGCAGTAGCGCCCGCACCTGCTGTAGCTTGCCTGGTGGCTATTTCCAGGGCTTTTCGCATATCTTGGCACTGCCGTCCTTCCTGACAATGCAACTGCTGGAACCTGACTTGACCGTTGGGTTTGAACAGCACTAGAGCTCCCCCGTCGGCGTCCGTAACGCGAGTCGCAACCAAAGGAACCAACTCCAAAAATTGGTTGAGATTGTTAAAACTTCGCAGGGCAAATCCCAGCGAACCCAACATATCTTGAACGTTGTGCTGATATCGGTGCAAACGCGCCACCAGTTCTTTGAGGGCAAATACTGGCGTCGCGTCGGTGGAATTGCGACCCGAAGGGCGGTCAGCAGGTTGAGGTGAGGGGCGAGGCAAAGGCACAGCAGTCATTCGATTTTAGATTTTAGATTTTAGATTTTGGATTGATTCGACGGATAAATTCGGGGGACGCAAGGATTTTAGATTTTAGATTTTGGATTGATTCGACGGATAAATCACGTGGCGGGTACCACATGAAGAAATTCACAGGTCATTTTAGATTTGTGATTTTCGATCTTAGAAAGAGGATATTTGATTGAGGAGTTACACGCCAGTGAACCCAAACCCGGTTTTTTTTCTGTTTAGTAGAGGAGTGCGATGCTAGTTTGAGGTTAAGGATTGGAGATTTTGAAGCTCTCTACCCGTCCCGATTTTTGGAGGCGGATAGAGATACTTCATCCATCTAAAATCTAAAATCTAAAATCTAAAATCGAGTAGGGCTTCCACAAATTCGTAACTAGAAAACGGGCGCAAGTCTTCGATGCTTTCCCCAACTCCAATAAAGCGGATGGGCAGACCAAGCTGCTGCACTACTGCTAGGGCAACACCACCTTTAGCAGAACCGTCGAGTTTTGTCAATACTACTCCACTTAATTTGGCCGATTCTGCGAACACTTCTGCCTGTCGCAAACCATTTTGACCCAGTGTGGCATCCAAAACCAGTAGAGATTCTACGGTAGCGCCGGGGGCTTTCTTATCTACAATGCGACGGATTTTACTTAATTCGTCCATCAGATTTTTTTTGTTTTGCAGGCGGCCTGCGGTGTCTACGATCAGCAGTTCTGTGCCGCGGGCGGTGGCGGCGGCGATCGCATCAAACACGACAGCAGCCGGATCGGTATTTTTCCCTGGGTTGGCAATAATTTCGACCCCACTGCGGGAACCCCAAACTTTCACCTGTTCGACGGCGGCGGCGCGGAAAGTGTCGGCGGCGGCAATGAGGGTTTTGTAGCCGGATTTTTGGGCAATATGGGCCAGTTTGCCGATCGTCGTAGTTTTGCCCGCACCGTTGACTCCTACGATTAACCAGATGTTAAAAGTCTCTTTTTCCGGGGCAAATGTCAGGCTGTAGGCGGGATTACCGGCGGCGGTTTCGGCACAGGGAGCGTCCAGAATGTCGCGCAGGATGGTTTTCAGGTAGGCTAGAGCCTGTTCTGGGGGCAGCACTTCTTGTGTGAGTCTTTCTTGGAGGCGACTGATAATGATGTCGGTGGCTGCGACTCCGACATCGGCTTGTAGCAGCAAAGTCTCAATTTCGGCTACTGCGTCTTGATTGAGTGGCCCTTGACCGACGATCGCCTTTAGTCGATTAATTAAGCTGCGGCGAGTTCTTTCTAAGCCTTTCCGCAGTTTTTGCAGCCAAGTGATTTCTTCAACTGATACTTGGTCTGGGCGGCGGCCTTGACTGGCTAAGATTTCTGAAGACCACAGGAAGCCTTCGTCAAAGGCGAAACCGGGAATTTCTTCGATAATTGCGGCTCTCTCGGCGGCGGCTGCAATTACGTCTGGTTCTTCAATGGCGGTTTCTTTGAGGCGTTCGATGCGCTCCATGCGATCGGCCTGAGCTCTGGCCCAAAACGGCAGGGCTTCGGCTGCTTCGCCGTCGGATGCGAGTGATTCGGTTTCTACAACCTCAGTTGCAGGTTCGGCAATTTCTATATTTTCTGCTGTAACTTCTAATTGTTGAGCTATAGGTGCAATGTCGATCGCCCCGGCTGTTGGTTGCAGAGTTTCTGGAATTTCTGCGGGTTCTGTTGCATCGAGTTCTATCGCCTCGGTTGCTTCAACTGTTGCTGGTGCTGCAACTTCTGGAACTTCTGCAACAGTTGGTGCTGTGGGTGCTGGTTCAAGTTCGATCGGCTCCGTTGCTTCAATAGTCGCGGGTTCTGCAACTTCTGCCACTGTCGCGATTTCTGCTTGGGCTGCTGGAACTTCAGCCGCTGCTGTCTCGGAAACTTCTGTTTCGGGTTTTTGCTGTTTTTGAATATTTTTGTAAGCAGCTTTTGCCCAATTGAGATAATCTTCGGCTACAGCAGGAGAACCTTGCTCTGTTGCATCTGTTTGAGGCTCAACCGGTGCGGATTTTGCCGACTCATCTTGCGGCTGTTCGGGGGTTGCTTCTGTTTCAGAAGATTTATTTTCGCTGTACTGGCGACGAAACCAATTAAAAACCATAAAAGTAAATGGGGAATAGAGAAGAGTTATTAGTCCAGTCCTGGACGCCTTAAGGCCAGAGAAACCGGGTTTTTTATCTTACTGTGGACTATAACGAAGGATTTTCGTAAAAAACCCGGTTTCTGACTACCCGTGCGTCCAGGACTATAGTCATTAGTCATCAGTTCTTAGTGTAGAGCGGATTGCCGATCGCAGATTGCCGATCGCTATTGACCAATGACTGATGACTAATGACTGCTGACTATCGACTACTGACTAACAACTTCTGCATTGATTTTATCGACTACTCGGCGGAGGACTCCGTTGATGAAGCGATGTCCATCGTCACCGCTGTAGCGTTTTGCCAGTTGGACTGCTTCGTTGACGCTGACTTGTTCGGGTAAGCCGAGATATAGCATTTCGGCGATGGCGATTCTCATGATATCTCGATCGATCCGGGCCAACCGTTCTATTTGCCAGTCTACTAGCGCTTCCGAGAGCAATTCATCAATTTGAACACGGTTGGCGCTGACTTTCGTCAGGATTTGCAAAGCGTAGGTGCGGACATCTTGCTGGTTGGCTAGCTGGATCAGTTCTGGAAACTCCATTGCTGAACCGAGACGGTTGATTGCGGTTTGGGTGAGTTCGACTGCTTCCCGCACCATTGCTCTAGCACTTTGTATATCGGCGGCGCGGATTTCGCTGGCAAGCAGTTTGTCGCTACTCCGCTGCACTTCGGATGCTGCTGCTTCTAGGGATTCTTGAACTTCTGTTGTCAGGGTGCGGATGGCGGCGAGGAGAACATCTTGCAGTTTCTTGGCTTCTAAGAGTTCTGGATTCGTCGGCAGTTGGCTGATGCCGAGGAGTGCGAGTTCGCGTGCTGTTTCGCGGGCTTTTTTCATAATTTTTAGATAGGAATTGAGAATTTAGGAAGTTTTTCGATCGCGCGCGGACTTGAACTTTAGCAGAAAACTCGACTAAAAGCTCTACCAGACCGACAGTCTGACTCGCCAGCGGCGGGTAGTTTACAGATACTTCGCTGTCAAACCCAAGATTTATCCTTGAAACCGGGTTTCTGAGTTTAGGCTTTCTCGGTTTGGGCTGGTTTTGTCGAAATATTATCTGCTATGGGGAAAGTTTACACGGCCTTACGGGCGACTAAGGAATGAGAATTAAATAACTTCCACTCTTGAAAGTGGGATGGGCGTCCCGCCCGTCCGAAAAAGACGGGCGGGACGCCCCTCCCACCATAACAAATAAAATTGTAATTTATTTAATTAGCGATCC
>NZ_JAUBTV010000148.1:0-8885 GCF_036705145.1 Microcoleus sp. B5-D4
TGAGCTGATTTTCTCTGTTTGACCCTCACGAGTGAGTGTCAGTAACATGATACCTCATCTTTCAGAGAAAGGCTATAATTAATTTTGCTTAACTACTTAAGTAGAGCTTTTTGGTAATGGAAAATCAGTTTTTCTCTGTGGTTTATCATGTTTAATTCAGTTCACTCCAGTTAAAATTAATGCCCAGATATTCCTCTAACTTCTGGTTGTGAGGCCGAAAAAACTCGGCCAAAGTCTGCCGTAGATCGTCGCTTATGGGATTATAAGACCCCGGATTATAATTGGGATATTCTGCAAGGGGATAATCCGGCACCCCCAAAAACTCGAAAACTTGAGTTAGAGTAGCCGCCGGATTAGCATAAAAGTCTTCACTCCTTAAAATCAAAAACTGTTCTCTCGGAAATACAGCCATCCATTTCTCGATAAAGTAGAAATATAAACCAAAGAATAAATAGCCTTTTTCTGTCTGCCAATAAGTAGATTCATCTTCACCAGGAAATGATAATTTTTCTATTTCTGAAGCAATTACCTCTGCAAAAGCTCTTAGTTCACTTCCGTAACTAACAAGCATTTTATAATGAGAAAATGCTCTGAATACCGGATTGCGTAGAAGTAAAATTAGTTTAACCTTAGAACAAACTAAAGCTAGTTTTTGGGGAGAACTTTGGCTGCCAAAATACCAAGGAGTTGCTTCTCCGGTCAAAAAAATAGATTGTTTTGGAATCGGGGGAAAATGAGATAGATAATAATCAATCCCCTTATCAAAAATTTCCACAGATAACCCCACTTCTTTTCTAATAGCTGGTAAAATATTAGGGTGTTCGGTTAAGTAGGCATATAGAGAACTGGTACCACCTTTGCCGGCACCAATGATGAGAAAATGAGGGTGGCGTGGGTTCTTTGTATCCCAATAATTTTTAGCAAAATCAGGTCGTGTCTGTAGGATTTGCCTGTAACAGGCATTGTGATAACACGAGATAGCCTCTGCCAAGTTTCCTTGATAAGTTAATAAATCTCCCAAACCGATGTAAGGCAGAGCAAAATTAGGATGGTTCTGAATTACGTAACGATAGCAGCGAACTGCTTTCTCCAAGGCTAGGGGATTTTCTATTTCGTATTTTATAGAGTAACTTACTCTATAGTATTCTATTAAGTTATAGTGCGCTTCAATAAATAGCGGTTCAATTTCAATCGCTTTGAGACAACAAGATATAGCCTCTTCTAGCTTCCATTGTCGTTGAAAGATTTCCCCCAATCGATAGTAAGCTTGATAAGCATCGGGTTTTATCTCAATTGCAGAGCCGTAAGCAGCGATCGCCTCATCTAACTTTCCTTCCTTGACCAATCGCTCGCCTAGCGCATTATACATTTCAAAAGCAGCATCGACTTCTCCTAGTTGTTGCAGCACACCAGCCAAGGTTTTTGAGATACCTGTCAAAGTGGGTTGAATTTTGAGTGCAGTTTCACAAGCTGTGACTGTCTTATCAAGTTGACCCCGTTTGTAATATAATTCTGCCAAATTTATGTAAATTTCGGCGTTATCTGGCTTAATTAGCAAGGCTTTTTGATAATGTACAATTAATCTATCAATTTGCTCAGACATGGGGGCTTTTTATCTCAAAATTTAGAAGATTCTAGGTTTTAGCTTAATAGCGCGGCGATAACAGACAGTTGCTTCATCAGTTTTCCCCTGTGCCGCTAGAATATCGCCCAAGTTTCTGTACGACCAAGAATAATCTGGGTTTACTTCAATTGCCTTGCGGTAGGAGAGTACCGCTTGCTCCCATTCACCTTTACTCGACTGAACTTTTGCCAAGTTGTGATAATGCCAAAATGAAGGAGAAGGATTAGTTTCTATCGCGCGATAGTAGCTAGATATTGCTTCCTCTCGCTTACCTTGTGCTGCTAAAACTTCGGCGAGTTCGTGATGAGACCAACAATGATTTGGGTCAATCTCAATAGCGCGACGATAGGCAGCCAGCGCCAACTCCCAGTCCTTCTTTCGAGCAAAAGCCTTACCTAAATCTAAGTGAATAGCCGAATTTTCCGGGAAGGTCTGGAGCATTGTTTGATATAAATTAATCGCTTCATCCAGCCGATTGTAGTTTACCAAAGTATTGCCCAATTGTAAGCCAATTTCCGGCGATTTTTGCTTAATTTCTAGGAACTCGTGATAAGTCTCTACTTCATTGGGATTGACTTTAATCGCCTTGTGATACCAGTTAAAAGCTGCATCTAAATCTAATCTAGCTCGTTCTCGGAAAGCACCCGCTAATTTGCTTTCAATCCTCGGTAGTTCGGGGTTGAGTTCGACAGCCCGAGAGTAGGCTGCAATCGCCTCCTCCCAATGTTGGCATTGCGCTAGCGCTTCCCCTAAATTGTAGAAAGTCCAAGCCCAGTTTGGGTTAAGCTGTGTAGCATAACGGTAGGGAGCGATCGCCTCCTCCCACCGTTGTAATTTAATCAGTGTATCTCCTAAATTATTCTGCGACCAAGAATTATCCGGGTTTAACTCAATTGCCCCATGATACACAATGACGGCTTCATCCAACTTATTCAGCTTTGTTAGCGCATCTCCTAATTGATGATAAACTTCTGCCGAATTAGGATTAAACTGGATAACTTTTCGGTAACTAACAACGGCTTCTTCCCAAGATTCTTGTGCAGACAAAGCCTTTGCCAAACCATAATGCGACCCCGCATTATTCGGTTTAACTTGAATGGAATGACGGTAAGCATTAATTGCCCCTTCCCACTCCTGTTTCCTGCTCAAAATTTCCCCAATATTATGATAAGCTGGTGATAACTTAGGATTCAACTGAATAGCCAGACGATAACACGCCACCGCCTCATCAACTTTATCCTGTCCCAACAGCGTATTCCCCAGAATTAAGCATTGCTCTGCGGTGGCTGCTCGCGGTTCTAAATTCACTGCTTTATACGAACAAATTGTTGCTTGCTCTGTGGCACCAATTCGCTCAAAAACTTTCGCCAATTTTCGATAAAATTCTGCAACTTGAGGCTGTAAAATAACGGCTTTTTGGTAAGAATTAATTGCATCTTGCCATCGTTGCTGCTGTGCGAAAACATTACCAAGACTTGCCCAAACCTCAGCAAAATTCGGTTGAATTTCTAATACTTTAAAATAACAATTTTTTGCCTCTTCGAGTTTCCCACTCACTTGCAGCGCTTCCCCCAATATTTGGTAAGCACCAACAGCCTGGGGTTGAAGTGAAATTGCTCGTTGACACTGCGCGATCGCCTCAGACAATTTCCCCTTATTATAATAATGTCCTGCCAAAACAATTAACGCCTCAGCATCTTCAGAAGTAAGCAAATCTAGCGATTTAGGGCTATCATGTAGCTTAGTTTGAGTCCTAGATAAATCCAACAGTTTCGACGATTTAGGGCTATCAAAAATCCCATTTTTATGACTGGATAAATCCGACACATCCGCCGCTTTGTTAGTTAATTCTATAGTTTTTTGATAATAAACTAACGCCTCTTCTAACTTTCCTTGGCGCTTCATAGCTTCCCCCAAATTTTGATAAGCTCCTACCAAACTGGGGTTTAATTCCAAAGCGCGTTGGTAACAATAAATGCCCCTACTAATATCATCTAACTGGACAAAAGTATTGCCCAGATTGACGCATTCTTGTGCTGAAAATTTTTCCGGTTCCAGACTCAATAAAGCATACCAACAGTCGGCCGCATCGCTCGGTTTATTTAACTGCGTCCAAACCTTTGCTAAATTTCGGTAAGCTGCCGTTAAATTAGGGTCAATCTGTATTGCTTGTTGATAATACTTTATGGCAGAATCCCACTGTTGCTGCTGTGCGTATAAACTGCCTAAATTTACATAAGCTGCGGCAAAATTAGGCTGAATTTCAATCGCTTTAATGTAGCACTTTCGGGACTCTTCAATCTTACCTTTTGCGTGCAAAATGTTGCCCAAGATTTTGAGAAGCGGTGCTGACTTCGGTTGAATATTCAAAGCTTGCAAACAAGCTGTTTCTGCTTCTTCTAATTTTCCTTGTGTTAAATAAACTTCGGCTTGTTCATTTAACTGCGCTAGGGTAGCTTCAGAATTGATAGTAGTTTGCATAGAAGTGGGTTTGGCTGCGGAGGGATACTGCGCTAAGGTAACTTCAGAATTGATAGTAGTTTCCATAGAAGTGGGTTTGGCGACGGAGGGATACTGCACTGCGGTAGCTTCAGAATTGATAGTAGTTTGCATAGAAGTAAGTTTGGTGGCAGAAGGATACTGCACTGCGGTAATTTCAAAATTCATAGAATTTTGCTTCTGAGTCGGCTTCGCGATTGAAGAATTATGATTTATTATATTGGCAATTTTCATCACTTCTTCCAATTGGCTAAAGCTAATTTTAATATCTTCGGTCAGCGGATTTTGATACATCAGCTCTCGGATGGGATAACAGGCAAATATCTCCCCTATTAAATAGTAATGTTCTAGCCCTAAAAGTTGACTGATGATACAATAATAAGGTCTCAGATAGTGAGGAGAAACAAGTTCAATGATTTTAGTACCATTCCGGCAAAAAATAATATTAGTTAACCCACTACCATGCGGGGCTATAATTATTTTAGCATGATAAAATAGCGCAATCTGTTCCAGTACCGACAAAGATTCTGTTACCCAAGTTTGAAAACCGAATTTAGCCAGGTAATCAATCACTTCTCCTTCATTGATTACCCGCCGATATTGAGACTGGGCTCGACTAATGTAAATACGTTCTGGGTAAGGAGAACTTAACGAGGAAATTTGTTTCAGAAATTCCTGCCGTAGAAATTTCAAAGCGCTCGGTTGCAGCCAACCGAGCGAACCCGAAAAAGATGGTACAATGAGTTTTTTAGCTTGAATGTAAGGGTGGCGATCGCTCTCGATAATCTTGGATGGTGAAATCCCCAACATTAAGAGCGTTTCTCGCTGAAAAGGTTGCACAATGCTATTAACTAAAAATCTATCTATTTTCTCCCAATCTACCTTACTTTGACGTAAAATGTCGAGCCGGGGCAGAATATCCACCATCCAATGAAAGTAAACATTTCCAGAAAGTCCAGATAATACTGCAACTGTCCCATCAATTTGTTGTAAGATTGGTAATTCTTCTAAATTAAAAACCCGATGTTTGTTTGTATCATGTCGCATACACCCCGGCAAAGAACCAGGATACTCGCGAGAAACATCTGTTAACAGATAATTATCGGGAGTAATAATAGCAATAGCATTACAAATCATCCAAGAATTTTTTTGCGGAACAATCCAAGCGCGCCCCTCTGGAATTACCGCTACGAAATTACTGGGTGAATCAATAGCAATGTTCGCTCCCTTATTAAAAACATGAATTCCTAACCCCTGATGAATGGGAGCAAACTGCTGGTAAATTCGCTTCAAGCACGGCGTGCAGTTTAATCCCTCACATCCCGCTTGAGAGGCATCAAAGTTAAGTAAGTTGCTACAGACTGGATTAGACTCAAATTCCGCATCAACACCAATAGACCTCTCTAATAAGCCTTGTGGGACAGGCATTTTGACTGCATTTGACTGGCTTTTCTGGAAATTGCTAATATAACTAGCCCCGTTTAATTGTGCGGTAACAACCCAATCTTTGGCAGATAAAGCGCCTTTGGGAAGCGAGTTTGCTCTCACTTTTTCCAACTGAAAGTAAATCGAACTAGCATTTGGTTGAATAATTCTTGCGATTTGGCCTACTATCAACGCCGCCGTGAGCCGTTTCTGTTTTACCAAACAATGACTCACCCGCCCTAAAATATCTACGTCATTAGGTTTAACCTGTAAAGCTTTATGATAATAAATTTCTGCTTGTTTGTATTCACCATACTCGAATAAAACATTCCCTAAATGAACGTAAGTTTGCCAGAGATTGGCATAAACTTCGGGAGCGTTTGATTGCCGCTGTAGTGCTTGAAGAAATCTGGCACAGGCAATTTTAGCTTGTCCCAGTTCGTCAATTTCTTTACCTTCTGCAGAGCTTTCCTGTATGGTTTGGAGAACCATATCGCAGTAAGCTTCAACAAATGTCGGCTGTAGGGAAATTGCTTTCTGAAAGCACGCCATTGCTGCATCCAGCTTGCTTTCAGCCATGAGAGAATAGCCCCACTCACTATAAGCTGAAGCGTTATCGGGAGCGAGTTCTATCACCTTCTCAAAACACCGACCCGCCAACCCGTGCTGACCTTGGCTCTGCCAAACTTGGCCGGCGTTATAATGAGCTAAAACCAGATCGGGCTGCAATGAGATCGCCTTGATATAAGCAGATATAGCGTCACCGACTTTTCCTTGTGCCTGAAATGCTTGGCCGAGGTTATTGTATAAGCTAGCCCACTTGGGGGAAAGAGCGATCGCTTGTCGGAAAACCTCGATCGCCTCGAATAACTTATCCAGCTTGACAAGAACGCAACCCAGATTGCTGTAAGCTTTGACATAATCAGGTTTAAGGGCGATCGCTTGTCGGTAGTTGCTTTCTGCTTCTTGTAACAGATACCGCTCGTCAAGGACGACTCCAAGATTATAGTAAGCGGTTGCATTGTTGGGTTCGCGGGCGATCGCTCGCCGATAGCTAGTTTCCGCGTCCGTTAATTCTTCTTGTAGGTAAAGGACGTTACCGCGACTATAGTAGATATCTGCCTTGTTTTCCACGATCGCTATCAAATGGGGAATTGGGGAATGGCAACCTAAAAGCCTTGAAACATTCGATTGCTTGTTCTTTCTGGAAACAGGTTTAGCTTTATCATATCAATTCCGGCAGTCAGGCCGGAATGATATCAAATCCGCGGTTCATCGTCGGGCGTAAAGTCAAATCCCGATGCCAACAAATAATTCGCGCAATTTTCATTTTTTTGACCCCTCCTTCCACAGTCAACAGTCAACAGTCAACAATCACGGACGGTGCAACCGGAATCGATATCACTCCTAGACGCAGCATTACCATTTACGAGGGGCAACAGCAGGGGATTTGCCCCTAGAAAACGCACTTGTGTAGAGGCTTTGCCTCCATAGATATTTACACGATATCAAAGTCGTTGGAAGTGATATTCAGATTCGGTTGAAGCTGCATTAACGGTACTTCATTTCCTAGCGTACCCAAAGAATTGTAGTACACCAAACCGCTTGTTTTGTCGTAAATTACCCGAGCCGGACTCGCGCCCTGATTATTGACGTTAAAGTTATTGGTAACGCTAAAAAGGCTTGCTGGCAAAGTACCGGGTTGCAACACGGGCAAGGCCCTGCGATCCAATTGAATCTTATCTTGTGCGGGTGTGAAATCAGTCAACGTATCTAACCCAAAAGAATTTCCGTTTAAGCCGCCACCAACTGATACCGCTGATTCGCCCGATTCGAGATACTGGAACCGGAACGTATCTGCCCCCTCGCCCCCTGCTATTAAGTCATTGCCGACCCCACCAAACAAGATATCGTTGCCGGCACCACCGCAGAAGGTATTATTTCCTGTACTGCCATAAATAGTATCATTGCCATCACCACCGCAACTTGTATCGTTGCCCTCATCGCCAAACAGCAAATCATCTCCCCTGCCGCCGTCAACGATATCATTATTTTCATTTCCGTATAATGTATCATTACCTTCACCGCCAGAAAGCGAATCCTCACCTTCATTGGCAAAAAGCAAGTCATTTCCAGACCCTCCAAATAGCAAGTCACGCCCTTGAGAATCTAGATTGTTCGGATTTCTAGTACCACCGTATACAGTATCATTGCCCTCACCGCCTACAAGGGTATCATTGCCAATTTCGCCCCAGAGCAAGTCATTATCTTTGCCACCCAAAACGATATCATTACCTTTTCCGGCATAAATAGTATCGTTGCCAATGCCACCTGCGATTACATCATCCCCACGATTGCCAAAGAGCAAATCTCCCCGATCATTTGTATCCGTAGTATTTCGATCGCCGTAATCACCAATAATCGTATCTTGACCTTGACCGCCATAAAGAGTATCAGGCCCTTTTTCGCCATAGATCAAGTCATCTCCTTTACCCCCATAAGCGAGATCGTTGCCATTACCGCCAATGATGGTATCGTTTTGTTCCATCCCAAACAGTAGATCGTTGCCACTACCACCAAAGATTAATGCAGGTTGATTCTGCATTTGGGCAGACAAAGGTTGATTCTGATTGCGCTTTAATACATCTATGAGACCACCATAGATCGTGTCATCGCCACTGCCACCAATTAAGGTATTAGCACCGAACTCACCCCAGATTAAGTTATTGCCGTTGCCGCCGAAAATAAGATCGTTGCTTCCTCCATCAAAGATTAAAATGTCATCGTTAACCCCACTGTTTGGAAAACTGCGACCATTATCGCCAATAATCGTGATGCGCCCGTCGCTAGTAACTTTTGGCGGTTGCACTGGTGACTGAAATATAACCGTTGGCGGTTCTGGGAGTTCTGGACACTCTGGGTCTAAATTGAGTAAGCTGACTTGGGTGGTAATGAGAGTTGGGCTTGAACTTGGAGATGGTGACAGGATTGGAGAAGCAGTCGCTGTTGAGTTGTTGGGGATTGTTACTGGTGGTATTGACTCAGTAGAAGAACCATTACTTGGGGAGGGTGGCAAGATTGGAGAAGAAGGCGCTGTTGAGTTGTTGGGAGTTGTTACTGGGGATGGTGGCGGTGTAGAAGTACCATCACCGATGGGTGAGGGGGGTGTAGAAGTACCATCACCGATGGGTGAGGGGGGTGTAGAAGTACCATCACCGCTTGATGATGGCGGTGTAGAAGTACCATCACCGATGGGTGAGGGCGGTGTAGAAGTACCATCACCGATGGGTGAGGGGGGTGTAGAAGTACCATCACCGATGGGTGAGGGGGGTGTAGA
>NZ_JAUBTV010000148.1:8985-9676 GCF_036705145.1 Microcoleus sp. B5-D4
AGTACCATCACCACTCGATGATGGCGGTGTAGAAGTACCATCACCGATGGGTGAGGGCGGTGTTTCGACGCCTTGGATATCCATACCGCCCGCAGGAAGGGGGGGGGAGGGCAGGATTGGGGAAGAAGGCGCAGTCGAATTGTTGGGGGTTGTTACTTGTGACATTAGGTTTTTTGGAAATAAAAATTATTCACGCTGCGTGATAACCGCGCATCAAACCAATTGCTCTTATGCGCCGAAACCCATTTTTAAGGATTTGAGCTTTCCTCTGCCAGGAGTGAGGAGCCTGAAAGCCTCCTGAAAGCCTTTTTTTTGTTTGAGTGCGTGATGCCTAACCTAGATAGAATCTAGGGTTAACCCCGTGGTGTTAAAAAAAGATAGGTCTCCTATTGCGAGCTAGCTGGCCCAGTGCAACCAACGGATTTGCATTATCAATCGCGTTGGCGATCATCGTCTGTTCAAAAAAGATTTAACGATCGCCCTAAGCGTTAATTTCCAGCGTTTGAGGGGCTTCTGTCACCACCAGCCACGCGGGCGGGTCCCAATTAGCGAATCCTTCACCCTGACTCACTTTGTCCACCAGTCAATCTCTATCTTATATGCTTGAGTTCTATTTAAGTAGTTAAGCAAAATTAATTACATAATTATCTCCAAATTCTTTAAGAATTTTTTCTACAGATGAAACAAGAGA
>NZ_JAUBTV010000149.1:0-9596 GCF_036705145.1 Microcoleus sp. B5-D4
TGTGCGGTGAAAGTCGCAAGCACGGTTTCGGATGGGAGGGGTGGAGTAGTAATACTCCCCTCGACCCTAACAATCCCCGCGCCTTCAAGGCCGGGGAGTGTCAACCCATCATTCCTACATCTCTACTACCCTTCTAGCCTGGAGATGAAAGTGCGTTGAGTCAGCCGTTGTTTATCCCGCATGTGGGGAAGTTGAGAGGATATTGCAGCGGCTCAACGGTAAGAGGAGCAAGGGTTCTAGGGGTTGAGGGGGGATTTTTGGGGAGAAAATTTGCTCGTAACTCGAAAAATTCCCAAATTGGGGTGGGAAAACGTCTAACTAATAAATAAGCGGTCAGATAAAACCGCTTAGAGTCCAGGCATTAGTTACATCTTTCTTAACAAAAAATGAGTACATCCCGTAAAATCCAGATCGCACTCGTGGCAAGTCTCCTGTGGTCATCTACATCCATAAGCAGTTTTGCTGCTACCAACTCGATTACCTCTGAAAAGTTTCAGTCAGACACGGTAAAACTTCCTGTGGAAAGTATTCCATCTAGGCAGTTAAATTTAACACCAGATACTTATTTAATTGCTGGTCAGTTCAGGGATATGCTGAGTAAAGTACCTGGGGGATATGCCACGTTCAAATCATTTGACGAGATATGGAAGAATCCAGCAGACAGGAAGAAAAGATTATTTGATTACTGCAACACTCAAAAAGTGTTATCAGTTAAGCTATGTTTTAGAATGCTAACAATTTGGGCAGACGATACAGGGGAATCTGCCAACCGTAAGGACTCCGATGAGCTAGACAATATATTTGATGAAGCCAGAAAAATGTAAAGGTAAAATAATCCATAATGCGTGAGAGTGAAATCTCTTTGACTTTGGGGACATTACCAACTTAGTGCTGCTCCATTTGAGTGTTCAAAAACTTGAATAAAAAGCGATCTTGCCCACTCGACGAAGGGCGCGATCGCTTTTTTTCGTAGTGCGTAGGCAACGCCCGTCGTAGATATCGCTTTTCGTTTAAGCTGTTGTGCATTTAAATTGTATGTTGAGGGCGGGCAAGATGCCCACCCCACAAGAAGGAAAATTTATTGCCCCATGCAATTTAAATGCGTATTAGCTTACGAGAGAGCCATTGATTGACGCGATCGCATTGATTTTCCTTGATAATAATTAATCTTTTATACCTTGTTTAGTTTGAGTAACTAAGACATAATCTGATCAACGTAAGTTATTCTATTTCCCCTTATATATAGCCAGTCTAAATTATGTCTGGACACTTTGCCACATCATTGGTGCAGTTCTGCCCCTCCTCTGGGCTAGAGATGAATGTTCACTTTTTCTTAGAAGAAAAGCCAATTAGACAAGAGCAGAAATTGAACACTTTAAGTAAGTATGTTCAGAAATATCCCCAAGGATGGAAAAAAAGATTAGAACTAGCTAATTTGCTTTACCAGATGGGAGACTGGCAACAAGCGGTTGCCGAATATCATCAAGTGATTGAGCGACAAGCGCAATTAATGGGTGTGCGGCTGCAACTAGGGAAACTATTGCAGCTAATGAAACGAGAAAAAGAGGCAATAGAAGTCTATGAAAAAGCCTTGTCGTGTTACGAAAACGAAGCGACTCAGCATCATATCAAGGGATTGATTGCAGTTTGTCGGGGTGAGAGTGACAAAGCAATTATTGCCTTTAATTTAGCAACTCATTTAGAACCTGAAAAAGTCGTTCACCGGCTGGCTTTGGCACAGGTGTATCAGCAGATAGAAAATCATCTTGGCGTGCTCAGTGCTGTGGAGCAAATTTTGGCAATCAACCCAGATGATGTTGTGGCGTTGATTTACAGCCAAGATGCGAATCTGGCGGTGGGGGATATGAGCGCCGCAACAGAGCAGTTGAGCAAGCTTATAGCTCTATTTCCGAATGATTTTAGGGTACTGCAACGACAAATTGAGCAACGTCTTCAGATGAGATTAGTTTCTGGTGAAGAGGGGAAACTGACGAAAAAGATGATTACCTCTTTACTCCTACAAACTCCTCATGGGGCTGAGGCTCACAATTCTCTGGGCTATTATCACATCTTCCGAGGGGATTGGCGGCAAGGTGTGGAGGTGTTAGCAGAGTTTACCACCGAACACCCCAATCATCCTTATGGTTGGTATTACTATGGCCGGTGCTTATACGACACGGGAGACTATCAAAAAGCAGCACAGATGATGGCGAATGCTTATCAACTGTATCCCCATAATTGTGCAATTTATCAGGTCTTGTGTGAAATTTTACCGGCTGCCAAACGCTGGGAAGAATTGCGTTTTGTGGCAGAACAGATGCTGAAACGATTTCCTGAACGTTGGAGTGTTTGGGCGACTGCGGGGCGGGTGTTGGTGGAACACTTCAAAGAGATTGAACGAGGATGTAGTGTTTCTGAGCAGGGCACAAAACTTCAGCCGCAGTTAGTTGATACTTGGTTTCGTCATGGGCGGGTGTTGGCTTTGGCGCTTAAACATCAAGAAGCGGTGGAGGCGTTGGAGAAAGGATGGAAGTTGTTACCAGCGGGAATTTCTCTGCAATTCGTGCCGACGGCGTTGTGGCTGGCGGAGAGTTACCAGGTGCTGGGGGATGTTGGGGCTACTCAGCGCTGGTGGAAAGTTGCCGGTGAGGGATGTCAGGAATTGAGAGGGTTTAACGGGGCTATGGCTGACTACTGGTTAGGGAGAGCTTTGGTGGGGTTGAAAGATCCGTTGGGAGCGATACAGGCTTATGAAAGTGCTTTGAGTCAGCAGTTGTTGTATCCGGCTCGCGGGGAAGTTGAGAAAAGTTTGCTGCGGTTGAAAGGTAAGAAGGGGAAGGGTTCTAGGGGTTGAGGGGGGATTTTTGGGGGAGAAAATTTCCTCGTAACTCGAAAAATTACTAAATTGGGATCGGGAAACGTCTAAAAGATGTGGGAAGAAAAAACCACCAATCAACGTAAATTTCAACAAACGAGGTATTGTCGTATGAGTTTTGTCAAAAAATTACCAGCAGTTTTAATCGCTGCGGTTGGAATCTCTTTTAGTTTCGCCGGTACAGCCTTAGCAGAAACGATTTTATTAGGAGAGAAGACTCTCGGTCCTCAAGAGAAATTGGACTTAAGGCCAAAAGATATGAGGAATACAACGCTTTGCTTCCAGACAAGTGATAACTTAGTGGGGAACCTAAAATTGGTTTATGTCACCGGCAGCGGGGGCGGAATGGACGTAAAAATAGAAGATTTACGGGCTAGCGCCCAGGAACAATGTATATCCAGAAGCCTGGGTATATATCCGGCAAGGGTAATAAATATGCAAATGGATAGGCCTGAGTTTAGTCGATCTGTTCGTGTACGTGCGACGCAGGGATAAAGAATTACGTCAGGAAGCGCACATCTAAAGGCATAGACTTGAAAAAGTCAGAATCTGACCAGACTAAGTATGTTTCACGAGTAGTAAAGCAGGGTGGATTTATTGTCAGAGGATAAGTAGCTAGGCGCAAATAAACCTTGCTGTGTAACCGAATGTAAAGCTGCAAGAACCGTAAGCAATTGCGACGTTTAAGGAACAATGAGATACTTATGTATTTTCCCACTCATCTACTTAAATTTATCATAGTATTTGCGATCGGGTCTGACCCGATCGCAAATACTATCCTAACTCGGTGTATCGCTAATGAACTTAATTGAAGCTATTATTGCAGTTCCTGACCATCGACATCCAAGAGGTATTAAGTAGGTAGGCGCAAAGAAACCTCGCTAGGTAACGGAATGTAAATCTGCCCGAACCATTGCGATTGCTTCGTCTCACTTCTTTTCATGCAGCTATGACATACTTATGTATTTTCCCACTCATCTACTTAATTGCTAATTGCTGATGCCGATAAGATTGTTTTTCGGAGATGCCCCATGCCCAATGCCCCATGCCCAATGCCCCATGCTCAATGACTAATGACTATTGACTAATGACAGATTTTCTTCGGATTTTGTCAAAAAATTGCGAGCTTGCATAATCCCATAAAGGTTAACATCTGTTTCTAACAAACAAGCATGACCGCTGTTAGCCAGCAGCACCATTTCAGCTTTGGGAATTACCTTGACTAAAAGCTTCGCTTCTACTAAAGAAGGCAGCAGCCGATCGGCACCGCTAGCAATTACTAGCGTCGGCTGTTTGATACCGCGCAACTGATTTTCGTCAACATTAAACGATCGCACTAACGCCAATCTCCACACAGACGTATTTTGCGGTACCGCTTGCATTGCTTCTAGCAAAGCTCGGCGGTCGTCGCGCCCAATCTTTCCTAATGATGCTAATATCGGCAATAAACCGATTACCGACAGCGGATAAAGGTTGGCCGGCAGCCACTGAGTCAGATACGAGCCCCACTGCACCCAAGGCTGCTGTCGAAACGAAGAAGCTGGATTGACTAAAATTAATCTATCGCACAATTGAGGAGCTTCTAAAACAGTTTTCATCGCTAAACAGCCCCCAAATGACTCGCCGCACAGATAAACCGGCCGCTTCGGCTTTCCGGCTTGCTTTTCGGCTTCAATTAAGGAAATTGTTTCGCTCACCAGTACCTCCCAACTAGCCATGTCGTCAGCCGCTATCGTTAAGCAGCGAATGTCGAAATCATTTGCTAATTTAGAAATTTGCGGCCGCAGCAGCAAACCGCTGCCATCCATACCGGGCAGAAATACAAATAAAGGGCGATCGGGTTTCGGCGGTTTGGGGGTTAGGAAACGAACCTTGTTGTTAGCATTTGCCATGATTCAAGTCAAGCGATTTTAGATTTTAGATTTTAGATTTTAGATTGGAAATCTGACACCAGCCCACAGTCAACAGTCAACAGTCAACAGCCAACAGCCAACAATCAACAGCCAACAGTCAACAAACTTACAAACTTACAAACAACCTCGTTGGAGTAATTCTGCAATTTCCCCCTGACAGTGGTTTGTGAGTTCAGCAACAACTGCTTTGGCTTTTTTGCCTCGATATTGCTGCTGTCTCTCGACAGTAATCCAGTAAGGCCGGCCGATTAAAACATTAACTCGCTGATAAATTATCACAGGATGCCACCCAGATCGATCGAACAGCGGTTCCGAAGGATCAAACAAACTCAACAACTTGAGCGGTACACCAGATTTTACCGAGTGTTCCTCAAAAGAACTAATCGCCACCGGCAAAACTGCCAAATCCCGCACCGGTGCCCGCAAAGCCAAATGAGCAAATCCCCGCTGAAACTTTCCCACAGTATTCGGCCCAGTAAGCTTCACCATCGGTTCTGCACCCTCTGGAAACACCCCCACCATCTCCCCGCCTTGCAGTAGCGCTGTCGCTTGAGAGAAAAAATGCTGCTGTCGGTGTTCCGGTGCTTCCAAGGGGAAAGCGCCGAAAGTCGTGACCACTTCCCTCATCACCGGAACTTGACCCATGTAATGATGACAAGCAAAGCGGATCGATCGACCCAAAGCCGCCGTCAGCAGCACAGGATCTAAGAAACTGCGGTGATTGCTCACCACCAGAACCGGACTCTCTTGGGGAATCCGGTCTTCGCGGTACATAAACATCTGCGTTCCCAAACCAGCCAGGAAACAGCGCGAAATCAGCAATTTGCTCTCTGAAGACATGGGCGAAAGACAGGTGCGACGCTATAAAGGTTGATTCCATTCCCCCGCAGCTTAACATTTCTTTACCAAGTCAGGGTTCAGCCAAAAAGTAGACTTTCCCCTTATGCCTTGGTTTCCTAATCCTGGACGCACGGGCGGTCATAACCTTGGTTTATTGCGTTTACTTCTAGTGAGCCGGCCAAAACAGTAAAAAACCGGTTTCTAGCCGTCGCAGGGCGTCAGCCAACTGTGTCGGCAGAAATTCCCAGTCAGAAGCAAAAATTTATCAAGTGTTGTGGCAACTTATATAAAGAATGTTTAAAACAGCCCCAAAACCAAGTTGCGGCAGCTAAACTTAGAAATTTACAGTGGGCATTGACGCACTGTCAAAGTATTTTTGGACAAGTCGTAATAGCAATCTCGCGAGGCATCAAATGAATAACATCCAAAACTATCGCCTTAAATGTACCCTCACCTTTGGCGACATTTACGGTCAAATCATTGTTTGGCTGATAGTCATCTTCCTAAGTCTAGCGTCGGCACTGGCCTTGTGGAGTAGCGCCCGCCAAATCTTCGCCTTGGCTACCGTCGGCTTGATTTTAGTGCTGTCTCTGCCCTTCTTGCTGTTTGCTTTCGTTACAACTCTGCTAAATAACATTGAAGTGCTTGCTGTAGAACCCGGTACGGAAACTCAACCTTCTGCAACGGGAAATCAGTCCAATCAGCAGCCTATCGAAAGCGCCGGCTAGTCCAATCTGAAATTTTAACTTTTGATTTCCCATTCAAATCAAAAGTTAAAAAACTTCCTGCTCTTTTGGTAGGAAGTTTTTTTTTGCGTCACGATAAGTTGAGCAGAACACTCAAAATAATTAAAAAAGATGCTAGAACACGACGTAATCATTGTAGGCGGCGGTTTAGCAGGTTGCCGCGCCGCAGTAGAAATTGCTCGGACTGACCCCAGTTTAAAGGTAGCTGTCGTCGCCAAAACTCACCCGATTCGATCGCACTCCGTCGCAGCCCAAGGTGGCATGGCCTCCAGCTTACAAAATGTCGATCCAGAAGACAGTTGGAAAGCCCACGCCTTCGACACAGTAAAAGGTTCAGACTATTTAGCCGATCAAGACGCGGTAGAAATCCTCACCCGCGAAGCACCTGGTGTAGTCATAGATTTAGAACACATGGGAGTCCTCTTTTCCCGCCTCCCAGACGGCAGAATTGCCCAGCGCGCTTTCGGCGGACATTCCCACCGCCGCACCTGTTACGCCGCCGACAAAACTGGTCACGCCATCCTCCACGAATTAGTCAACAATCTGCGCCGCTACGGAGTTCACATCTATCAGGAGTGGTATGTTACGCGCCTGATTTTGGAAGAAGGCCAAGCCAAGGGCGTAGTTATGTACAGCCTGCTAGACGGTCAAATTGAGGTTGTCCGTGCTAAGGCGGTGATGTTTGCTACGGGCGGTTACGGCCGAGTTTACAATACCACGTCGAACGATTACGCCTCGACGGGAGACGGTTTGGCGATGACTGCTATGGCGGGATTGCCGCTGGAGGATATGGAGTTTGTGCAGTTTCACCCGACTGGTTTGTATCCGGTGGGAGTGTTGATTTCAGAGGCTGTGCGGGGCGAAGGTGCTTATTTGATTAATTCAGAGGGCGATCGATTTATGGCCAATTATGCCCCGTCGCGGATGGAATTAGCGCCCAGAGATATCACTTCGCGGTCAATTTCTATAGAAATTCGCGCCGGCCGAGGGATTAATGTTGATGGTAGTGCCGGCGGCCCTTTTATCTATCTGGATTTGCGGCACATGGGACGCGAAAAAATTATGAGCAAAATTCCTTTTGCTTGGGAAGAAGCCCACCGTTTGTTAGGAATTGATGCGGTAAATCAGCCGATGCCCGTGCGCCCTACCGTTCACTATTCAATGGGGGGAATTCCTACTAATGTTAGCGGGCAAGTTCGCAGCAGTCCTGACAGTTTGGTAGACGGTTTCTTTGCAGCCGGCGAAGCAGCTTGCGTGTCGGTTCACGGCGCAAACCGTTTGGGCAGCAATTCGCTTTTAGAATGCGTCGTTTACGGCAAAGTTACTGGCGCAACGATAGCACAATTCGTGCAAAATCGCAAGTTGCCTGCCGTAGACGAACAGCGTTATATTACGGAAGCAAAACAGCAAATTCAAGCACTTGTAGAACGTCCCGGAAAATACCGCATCAATCAAATCCGGCAGCAGTATCAAGATACTATGACTGAGTATTGTGGCGTATTTCGTAGCGCGGAATTGATGCAGGAAGGTTTAAAGAAATTGGAGGGTTTAGAGCGACAATATGAGGAGGTTTACTTAGACGATAAAGGCAAGTTGTGGAATACGGAAATTGTGGAAGCTTTGGAGTTGCGGAGTTTGATAATTGTCGGGAAAATGATTTTAACTTCTGCTTTGAACCGGCAGGAAAGTCGGGGAGCTCATTCGCGGGAAGATTTTACTGAGCGCGATGACGGCAATTTCTTGAAGCATACAATGGCGTATTATTCGCCTGCGGGGATTGATTTGGCTTATATGCCGGTGGCAATTACGATGTTTGAGCCGCAGGAGAGGAAGTATTAATTTGTAGGGTGGGCAATGCCAGCCCTGTTAAGGTTGTGAAGAAATCCCTCAAACGCTTGAAATTGGGTAGCGGGCGATCGTTAAATCTTCTTCTTTTAACAGGTGATTACCAATAAACTAGGTTTATTGGTAATCGCCACCGCCTAGAATGACGGAAATCAGTCGTTAGCGCAGCCCTCGAAGAGGATCGCACATTGACAGGGCTGGCTGGCAATGCGTACCTTAGCAATTGAGAGGAAATTCGGCAATCTTTAGTCTCTCGTAAGCTGTTCTACATTTAAACTGTGTGTCAAAAATCAATAAAACTCTTGTGGGACGGGCTTCTAGCCTGTCCAGATTTTCCAATTTAAATGCGTAACAGCTTACCACTTTTAGTCATATTGGGCTATAATTATGTCAGATACGACATATTATTGTAAACTCTATGACTGGACTTTACTTAATTTATGGAATCCCAAGGCGAGAACAAGGATGTTGTTTGGCTTAGAGGCGAAGTAAAAACTCCTCCTTTTTCGGCCTCAGCGCGAATCGAGGTAGGGATTTTATTAAGGATGTTACAAAATGGAGAAATTTTAGCCATGCCTGTCTCTCGACCTATGCCAAGCATCAGCCCTCACTGCCACGAATTGCGGATAGATGATAGTGAAGCTGATAAACAATGGCGAATTATTTACCGGATTGACTCAGATGCTATTGTCATTGCAGATGTGTTTCAAAAAACTACCCAGAAAACGCCTAAGCGCATGATTGAAAACTGTCAAAGACGACTGAGATTGTACGATCGAAGCTCAGGAGAAACCTAGTTATTTCAGGACTTCCTTTAGGGTGGGCATTGCCCACCTTACAAATTGAGAGACAATTCACCATTCACAATCCTTGGTCTTTGCAATTCATATAATTAAAAGAGGTAATATTTACAATGGATGCCATTAAACGTCAACGTTTAGAAGCAGCAGGTTGGCGGGTGGGAGATGCCGCAGACTTTCTAGAACTTTCAGCCGAAGAAATTGCTTTTATTGAGATGAAGCTGTCTCTAATTAAACGCTTGAAGCAGCTTCGCATTAGTCAAAATCTTTCTCAAGAAAGTTTGGCTAAGAAAATTAAATCTAGTCAGTCACGGGTAGCTAAAATAGAAGCTGGCGATCCGTCTGTTTCTCTTGATTTGATGGTAAGGACAATGCTAGCGCTGGGAGCAACTCGCGAGGATGTGGCACTCGCTATTACTTCTTCCAAAAGCTGAGAAGCAGACACTTGAACTTTGAGAATCTTCTAGAATTTGGAGTTAACTTTATCCCGATAAAACTATCTCAGGAATGAGAATCAAATAACTTCCACAAGATTGTGGGATGGGCGTCCCGCCCGTCCAAAAAGGACGGGCGGGAC
>NZ_JAUBTV010000150.1:0-8544 GCF_036705145.1 Microcoleus sp. B5-D4
TTCAGCCTTGTGGCTGGAAACGTTATGTACGGACTGATTACCGTGATTCACGTTTCAACGAATCGCACTAAGATTCTTCTTGCACGATTACCTTAATCCCAACCAACCGAGTCTTGTATTCCAACATCTCAATTAATCGAGCGTGAGGAATACTGACAAAGTTTTGATTAGTTTGCTTTCCTAAATCAATTTCGGTTTTCCACTGTGCATTCTTACCAATTACTAGCGTCCCAATTTGTTTGGCTACCAAATGGTCAACAATTAGGCGACTTGTGTGATGCAAGTAATTATCGACTTTTTGGTGGCGACAGCGAGTTAAGCGTTGAATGCGGGGTGAACTCTTGCGGCTTCCTTTCAACTGAGATTGTAACTGTGCTTTACGTTTGTTGTAGAACTGGTTGATTGATTTCAATGGTCGCCCGTTAATCAACAGAGGGATAAAACCCGGTTGATTTGAAGTTAACGCCACTAAGTTATCCAATCCTAAATCAATACTAGCTACAGAGTTGCCGTTACTAACGGTGGACTCCGGTTCATCATAAATCACCTCAATTACATAGGAATCGCATTTGGGAACCAGTCTAACTTGACAAATTTGAGCGGGATTGACTTGAGTTTTGATTAAAAGCTCCGTACCCGAAAGCTTGATAATTCCTTTTCTCAACTGTGTAGTGCTAATCGCTTGAATCGTGTAGACTAGAAGGTTTCGCCCTTTAGCTTTATCTTTGTACTTCGGCAGTTTGGGGCGGCCGGTGAATTTAGAGGAATCGGCTTTGTAAGCTTTGACTGCTTCAAAGAATGATTTCCAATTCTTATCCAATATCATCAAGATTTGTTGGCTAACCGATTCAGGTAAAGCCTTGTAGGCTTGATGATACTTCATCAAACGGTTCATTTCGTTGTAGTTGATATATCCCCATCCATAGATAAAACTCTGACGAATCACGTAGTTAGCGGCATTGTAGAGATTTTTGGATTTAAAAGCTAATTCATCAATCAGTGCGAAACGGTGTTCCGTCGATTTAATGATGTGCCTTTCTGTTAGTTGCATCCAGACTCTCCATTCGTAACGAGCGAAACAATTTCATTTAACTCTCCTGACTATATGATACTACTATTGTTTATTGATGCTTACCATCTTAATGAAGTTTTATAATACATCGCAACAAGTACACCAAGATTATACGGCACAATTACTCTGGTCCAAGTGCCATGAAAATTCGTACCAGCAACAAAAAAGGACGGCATCTCTCCACCGCACGAGCCATTGAACTACTTACCGAATACGGAATGGATACGCCAATAGAGTTTATTCGTAAGCCCTAATGATGCTACACTAACCGAAAAAATTACTTTTTAGCCGTAAACCAGGCCTGCAAAAACTACTTTCGGAAGCAAGAAATGCCTATCCCAAAATTCACAGAAAACACGATTCGCTACAACACCACTCCTAAATCCTTGGAACGTGGCGAAGCCTGCTATCTGAATCGTGCTGTTGATGCCATCACCTTGCGTGGCAACATCCTTCAAGCCAAGGTAGAGGGCAGCGAAGCGAAGCCTTACCGTGTCAGACTCAGCTTTGAAAATCAAGGCTTTACCGAAGTCACTTGTACCTGCGCCTACAGCATGGGTGGCTGGTGCAAACACGTTGTCGCCACCTTATTAGTTTGTCTGCGCCAGCCACAAAAAATCGCAGAACGCCCCACATTAGAACACCTGCTAGAGCGCCTCAACCATCAACAAACTCAACTCCTGCTGCAAAACTTAGTCGCAGAACAACCTGAACTAATCGATCGCATAGATAGCCACATCACCTGTATCGCAGGCACTACCCCCTCTCAACAAGCCTCAAAAGTATCCTCTCAACAACCCTCAAAAGTACCCTCAACAACCAGTATTAATACAACTCCTTACCGGACACAAGTGCGTCAAATTTTACGCGACGGAGTGCGCTATCTAGAAGATGGGTGCGAGGAAGATATGATCGAGTCAGATATTCTGGACTTAATTGCAGAAGCGCAGGAATTCAGTCAAAATGATGATGCCAACAATGCTCTTGCCATCTTGCAAAGCATTACCGAAACCTGCATAGAAAATTGGGATGATGTCGCTGACTACGGCATAGATGGTGATGAAATTGTTATGGCGCTCGATGAAGCATGGACAGAAGCCATCCTCTGTGCCTCTCTTACCGAAAAACAACAGATAGAACTTCAAGAAAATCTCATAAATTGGCAGGATGAATGGGATGCCAATTTTGGTATGAGCTTGGAAGCATTGAGGCAAGGTTGGGACTATCCGCCACTACAACTTGTTTTGCAGGGAAATATTTCAGAGCGAGGAGCATGGGAAGGAGAAGCACCGGATTATGCCGACGCTCTGGCTCTCATTCGCCTCCAAATTCTCGATCGCCAAAAACGGCATAAAGAATACTTGTATTTGGCAGAAGCAGAAGGAGAGACTCAACAATATTTAGTGATGTTGGCTAGTTTGGGGCAAATTTCAGAAGCATTGTCTGCTGCCAAAACTAAAATGACATCAGTGGAACAGGCAAAAGCGTTGGCTTTTCAACTATGGAAACAGGGAGCTAAAAATCAAGCACTAGAAGTAGCTCAAATAGGATTTTCCTTGCCGGGACATTACCTGTATGAATTGGCAACTTGGACGACTGAGCTAGCAGAGGAATTGGGCGATTTGGCGAGCGCTCTCAATGCCAAAATTAAAGCATTTGTTGCTCAACCTTCTTTTAAGGACTACCGCAAGGTAGAGGAGTTAGCCGGAGAGCAATGGTCAACTATAAAAGTTGAGCTTTTAACTAACTTACGCTCCCAAACTGGATGGGCAACTCACAAGGCAAAAGTAGGTATTTTCCTGCATGAAGGGTTCATTGATGAAGCTATTGAGATAGTCACTGACTTCAGTTCTTATGATTCCAGCATCGTACACCAAGTGATGGAGGCAGCTATCTCCCATCGCCCCGATTGGGTGATAGAAAATGCCTGCAAACGTGCTGAATCAATTGTCGAGCGAGGTAAAGCGGATGCGTATCATTTTGCTGTTGAATGGCTGCACAAAGCTCGTGCTGCTTATCTGCAATCTTATCGGGAATCTGAATGGTCAATTTATTGTGCCTCACTAATACAAACTCATGGTCGCAAACGAAAATTCATGGAATTACTGAAACCGCTTAATTAAGATTAATTCGTATAAATATTTACGTGGGTAGAGGTATAAAAAAGAGAAAATGTCGCTTCTTTTTAGTTTTTAGGATTCCATGTATAGCAATTGCCAAGGCAGTTATGGCCTAAACTGAAAGTAGGCTCTTTTGCTGCGGAGCGCTCGTCGCACAACTTACAGCAGATTGCAAGCTTATAGATCAATACTCCGGACAGTTTTTGGAACGAGACTACAAGTTTTACATGGCAAGGATCATAAATAAAGTCGAATTAAATGCCGCGTCAGGGGTGGAGCTGACATTGATTTAATTATCCACAGGGGCTGCGAAGTCATAGAGAATAAGCCATTGGGCCATATAAAAACTGTCCGGACTATTGGAATATGCCATTTATGACTAATTCTAGCTCCTCATCCAAGATCCCAAATAGGTTCTATCAGTGTGTTACCCACCCAAGAAATAACCTCGCCTTGTCCGTACTTGGGAGAAAAGAGCGGCTGCCCAGGGTCTAGCCACTCAGGATGCTTTCGTTCACTGTTGGGAGTCACAGCGCGGATAAGAGCAGCATAGTCAGTGGGTTCGGGGTTTGTCATTGTTTTGGGGATAACTCCAATTTTCATCATAAGCTTCTTCTCCCAGACTGTTAGCATTCTCTCCCCAAGAGCACAGCGTCATTGACTTTTGGATTCGCGCTTACTCTCAGGAATCGGCACGGGACAATTGATTTGATCCGAATCCGCCGCCATGCGTTTAATAAGCTCAAAAGCTGCTATGCAATCTCCTAACGCTCGGTGGTTTCCATTGAGGGGAACATACCGATAATCTTTATGATAATAGCTCCAGTTTCTGGCCCATTGCGCTACCCATTCCATCAAACAATCAGAGCGCTTTGCCAACTTCAAAATCAGCAAACTGTGAAGCCGACAGCAGTAATTTAAAATTGGGATATCAAAAGCAGAATTGTAAATTAATACTCGCTTATCTTTAAGAGCTGCATCAATGTGGGGATAGACTTCAGGGAAGGTAGGAGCCTCGGCTACCATTGCATCGCTAAGGCCGTGAATCTCTGTTACTTCTGCGGGTATCGGAATAGAGGGCTTTATGAGCGTATCCAGCAACATTTCACCGAGATGATTGATAATTGCTATCTCTACAATCTCAGCATCGTATAGCCCCGTAGTCTCAGTATCCAAAATCAACCATTCATCTGGTGCAAGAATCTGTTCGCGAGCCCACTTCACCGCTCTCACCCTATCTTTTTCTATGAAACCTACTTCTCGATACCACTCTCGATAATCCCGCTTGATTTTGGCTTTGAGGCGGTTGGCAGCCAGGGTTTCCAATTGTTTGGGAGATGGCTTTCTTTTTGGTCGGCACGATTCAGGATTAGTCGAATCGTAGAGGAACACGTCGTATTTTCGCGTTTCGACAATGCCTGAAGGTTTCAGAGGCGATAAACCGAGTTCACCCAGTTGCTTTTTAGTTTTCAGGTGCGGTGGCGGTTCGTTGGATTCACCCCACCAACTATATTTGGTTAGTTCCATATTTGATAGCCTAATATCAAAACAGCACCTTCAAAATATAACTCGATGGGTAGTATTTGAAAACCACACAACTAGCTCACAAAGCAAGTAACATCGAAATATAAAACCCCCAGATTGGGGGATGAGTCGCCCGCTGCAAAACTAAACGACAATCTAATTATTTTATCAAATAAGCGTCACTGCCTGCGAATTAAAACAACAAATACCACCTCGGCTTAAGGTATCCGCAGCAGCTAACATCACTTCAATTTCCCTTCTTAAGCATCGGCTGCTAAAGCTTTGCGGCAATTCTCTAACAGTTCGTCTTTCGGGTCTGACTTTTACCCAGGATTATTCAGGTTTTTACCTATCCAAGAAATCGGCAAAATGTGCAATCAAGGCAGCCGTTCCGTATTTCCGAATCAAGTAAATAAATACGGGCTTGCCGACGCTTGAATACGAACGCGGCGAATCCTTATCGGGTTTGGTGCATTTCAGGACATTTTTAATAATATCAGACGCATTGCGACTCGTATCTAGATACGCTAATACCTGCTCAAAAAGAGCCGATTCCGTTGTTTCAGAGAAGTACCTGGATACGAGAGACGCGCCATCTAAAATCGGATACTCTTTATCTGGTAAGGGTTCTAGAGGTATCCCACCGCCATGTTGGGGTTGCGGTACAGATACGTCAGGTTCTTGTGTATCCCGCTCTGAATGCTCCCCTGTTTCAGCAATTTCTGATGATTTAAAAGTCTCTTCAATGCGCTGTTTTGCTAATTCCCAAAGTTGTTGCGGGTCATCATTTTCGCTTGTTTGGCTAATCCCGGCATTCTCTTGATTCGTGTCAGTGATTGGCTCAATTGGCTCTTTTAAAACCTCTCGTTTCCAACCGCTCAAATCAGGGACAACAGCGGGAAATTCGCCTAACTCGCAGCTAATCCATGCCGCTCTATTTCCCAGCGATTCCAAGTAATCCCGTACTTGCTGGTACTTGGCGTATTGTTCCGAATCCTTGGGATATTTGTTGCGATACTTTTCACACTCCTCTAGGGCGAATCTACCCATATAAATGCTGCAAAAACACTCAGCTAAATCGCTCTCATCCTCTAATCCCCATGTCACCACCTGCCGCCCCTGAGCCAGAGCAAAGATGCGGATGCCGAGTTCGCGGGCGAGAGTAATCATATCGCCCATAATCTGTTTGGCAGAAGGCGATATGATTTGCTTGGTTTTGCGATCGACAATCGCTTTGATATTCTTGCTAATCACTCTCCATTCATCAATGCCCACATTCCAAATTGGGGAATCAATTCCCTTCGCCATCAATACAGTGCGACGAATTCTTTCAGACTGCAAACTTTCTAAAGCTATTCGGATGGCACCGTAATCTTCGGGAACTCCAATTACCTCTAATCGGGTCCACTGATGCGGTTTCCGTTTGATGGTGATTACTAGCTTTTTATCGCATGGCATCACATCCATCAGCCAATCAAAGAGCGTGGTTTTTCCGCCATTTGTGGGTGCAACTCCTCTCAAGTGAGGAAACATCTCAGGAGTATCCCTAAACTGGTTCCAATCAAAGAATTTAACGCCTAAATCTGGGGTAATTGGCAGTTCTACGCCCAACAATTGATTGCTCTTTGGTGCGGGTGCTGCGTTTTGTTCGACTTGGGCATCTTCAAATTCCTGGAACTTTGATTCCATTGAAGCCGGCAAAGATTTAGGGGTTGTCAAAGCATCCAACAGTTCAGGGTTCTTCTCTAAATAAAGTGTGTTGTAGCCGTCATAGAGTTCGCGCTTGAAGTCCTTCACTCTCAAGTCAGCAGCAATCGCTGTTTTCTGGATTTCTTCGCTCTCCAAAATGTCACTTGTAGTTGCTTCTAATTGCTTTTGCCGTGCCTCAAATATCGCAGCCTCTTCCTCGTTCTTTCTCTGCCTCACCGATGCTGCACCCGATGTGAAATAACCCGCGCCAAAGCTTATCGCACCAATTACGCCGGATGCAGTACGCAGCAGCCCCCAGCCTTGATGCAGCTTCACAAACTTGGCATTCTTGGGATACTTTGAACCCGATACTATAACAGGCGTACAAGGGTTTGTAGCTCCATTGCAGTAACTGACGTGTTTGTCGAAGTACCCGAACAAGCTAAATCCGCTACATCCGATACCCACAATCACACAGGCGATCGCGCTTTTCATTTAGTCACCTCCGCCACAGTGTGACCAACAAAAGCAAGGCCACCGACACACCAACAATCACGACAAGTTGCCACACTGGGATTAAGCCAAAGCCTACGCTTAAAGGCATATTTGCTAGTAGCCACACCGCATCCCAAAATGCAGCAACAGTTCCGACAATCACTACTAACCCGCTAATCCGCCTCATGGATAGTAAATAAGAGGTTGGGTTTTTCGGTTTTACTACAAACAGGAACCCAGCTACTAAAATCACTGCGACGAGCATTACAGGAGCACTGAGAATCCTCGCAACGTGAGCAATTGACAACCCAATCGCAAACCAAAATCCTTGACCGCAGAAGCTATTTAGGTTTTTGAGAAACCTCAATTGGTCTGATTCTTCTAATTCTGGGAGTTGTAGTTGTTGTGAAGGTGGATCAACAGGAGGATTTTGAGGTTTGGGAATAAGAAATGGTGGTAACTGCATGGCTACTTCCCTGAGAAATAATCAAAGGCTTTACCACCCCATTTTTTTAGCCAACCACTTGCCTTGTTAGTGTTATTGGTAGCACTATTGCTAGCGTTATTGGTAGCGTTATTGGCAGCAGGACTCAATTGTTTGCTACTCGATGATGGCAAACCGTATTTCCCACGAGTACCGTAAGCGAACAAGTCTTTTATCCTATTTCTCTCTTCGCTTTTTGCCTCTTGAGCTGCTTGTCGCTCCGCATAGTTTGCTGCTTCTGTGTCAGGTTTTTGGGATAGCGCCTCTTTTTGACGGACTAATCTGTTAGCTACGATCTGAAGAGAAATCTCAAGATTGTATTCGGCTAAATCACCGTAATCAATAACTTCTTGGTCGAGAAGTCTGATACCAACATCCGAATCTTTGGCTAGCTTTTTGGTATTGGCCTGCCAACCTTTCCACGCCAAGAACACGTCGAGTGTGGCTCGATCGATCTTCTCCATGCCCTTAGCACCAGCTTTGACGCATCGGGCTACAAATTCGTTGTATTTGACAACGCCATCAATATAGTCGTTGACGTGTTTTTCTAGTTTGTCGAGGTTGTCAATCAGAAACTTGATTTCTTCAACCGAATCTACGAAGGCTCCCAATTCTTCCTCGGACATCCCGGCAAAAGCTGAGGGGTCAAAACCGTAGTATCCCTGAAAAGTAGTCAACATTTCAGGTGCGCTATCAAATGCTTTGACTTTTCCGACTAGGGCTGGGGCGATGGCTCCACCACCAGTGTATTTAACAATTGCACTCATGGTTTGTCTCCTTTAATCCAGTCTGCGGTTTGGTATGCAATCAAATCCATTGTCAGCAGCAAGGCGAGTGTAAGTTTAATTTCCTTGCGGGTCTGTAGAAGAGGAACTTCTCTCAGAAATTTTCCATTCACCTGACAAATACCAGTCCACCCATTTTGTAGCTGAATCAAAAGCTATATCCTCATTTTCTTCAACGCCAATTTCGATCGGGTCGGGGTCGCCGTCATACACGTACCAGCAGGCGAAATCTGGCTCAACAACGAGTTTTATTTTCAATCCAAAGTGAGCAAAAATCTTAATCTTGTCAGATGTGAGTCAGGGTAAGAGCATCTTAATCAGGCTTGACACAAGCACTTGAGAATCTGCATCATATAGTCATCATTCATCGCCGCT
>NZ_JAUBTV010000151.1:0-7340 GCF_036705145.1 Microcoleus sp. B5-D4
CGTCCTTTTTGGACGGGCGGGACGCCCATCCCACTTTCAAGAGTGGAAGTTATTTAATTCTCATTCCTAAGCTTGAGGATAACGTTGTGCTAAGAAAGAGATAGCAGCAGCCCGATCGCCCAAATCGCCATCCAACTTCGCCGCCAACAAGTCATCCAACATTCGTTTAAACCCAGGCCCTGGCTTATAACCCAAAGCCTTCAAATCGTTGCCATTTAAAGGCGGCTCAACATTCGCCCATTTGGTGAGATATTCCCAAATTTGGCGGCGTGCACTTCGCGGACTTTGTAGGGCGATCGCAATTAACACCGGCAATTCATAATTCCTTAACAGCAACACCAACTGACTCGGCAACTCGCACTTAGGCAAATTCTCCGCTAACTGCTTCTTTCCGGCTTCCAAAACTTCCAACCGCTTAATGCTGTCAGCAGGTAACTGAAGATTTGCAGCCACCTTGCCGCGATATTCCGGTGCTACATAAGCTATCAAAACTTCCAGCCGCATCTGCCAATCGGGAATATTGATAATGGGGAATGGGGAATGGGGAATTGGGGATTGAGCCTTGAGAGTAGTTGCTTTTTCTTTTTCTTCCTTCTTCCCTATTCCCTCTTCCTTCTTCCCTCTGACTCGTGACTCACCATCAATCATTAATCCGTGTATCCGTGTCAAAATCCGTGTCGTGCCTTCCTTCTTCCTTCTTCCTTGCAAACACCGATCGAGCAAACGCAGTTGCCGCCACAACTCCCGATCCAACTCCAAACTAGGATGAATGCAGCGCAAAGCCTGCAAATCTCCCAGCATTTGCAAAGCAACTTTCCAGTAAGGAGCTTGCAAAATGTATTTCAATTCGCTTTTGAGCCGAGTTTCCAAAGCCGGAGCTCGGCCGTTTTCCCCCTGAATTCGGTAATAAATCCCGCTGGCCAAAGCATTGCGGATGTATCCTTCCGTCTGCGGCTCAATTTCAAATCCTAACCGCACCGCAAACCGCACCGCGCGATAAATTCGCGTCGGATCTTCGATAAAACTATTGGCGTGCAAAACTCGAATTTGCTTCGATTCCAAATCCAGCAAACCGCAAAAAAAGTCTAACAATTCGCCGCTGCGAGGAACACCCAAGCGCACAGCCAGGGCATTAATTGTAAAATCCCTGCGGTACAAATCTTGGCGAATCGAACTCGCTTCAACTTCAGGATTTGCAGCCGGATAAGGATAAAATTCAGTGCGAGCCGTAGCGATATCCACCCACAGCGAGCCGAAAGCAGAGTCTTTGTGCCACAAAAGCGCGGCGGTTTGAAATTGACCGTGAACGTCCAAACGCGATTCGGGGTAAAGTTTTTGCAGCGAGGAAGCTAACTCGACACCAGCACCGGAATCGTCGGAACCGCACTTTCCATCCACAACCAAATCGATATCTGTTAGCGCCAGTGTATCATCCGTGGCTAAGAGTAAATCCCGGACTGCTCCACCGACAATATAAAGTTGCCAGCCGCGCTCTTGGGCAAGATTGGCCGCGATCGACAATAATTGCCATAATTCGGGACTGATGCGCGATCGCAACAACTGCTCAACCGATTCGGGCGCGGCACAATAAGACAATTCTGTATTGCTTCCCCTGTCTCGCGCTTTTTGCTGGTGCAATTCCCGCAACACATCAGTCCGAGTCACAATTCCTACCAGTTGACCGTTTTCCAATACTGGCAAGCGGCCGATATCGTATGTCACCATTAAAGATTCAATTTCCGGCAGCAAGGTATCTGGGGCGATCGTTTTTAACTGCCAAGTCATGTAACCCTTCACCGGGGCGTGACTGAAACCGTGGTGCAGGGCAATGTCAATGTCGCGGCGCGAGATAATGCCGGCGAGTCGATCGCCCGCATCGACCACACAAAGCCCGGAATGTCCGTAACGTAGGAGGATACGGTGAGCTTCCCCCACCGATGTTTCCGGGCGAATGCTCCGCACTGGAGACGACATTAATTCGCGCGCTGTCGGAGGGTGGGGAATTTGAGCTTTGAGTTCGTCAGCTAACTGATTTAAAGTCAGCAGGGGGTCAACATCGCGGGTGGCGAGGGAAGCGGCGCGGGCGTGGCCTCCACCACCGAAGGGTTTGAACAATTCGCTGAGGTTTGTGCCTTCGATGCGCGATCGACCGATAATAGTTAATCGATTGGAAACTGGCGATTCGGGATCGATGTTGCGGTTGTTTTCGTTTTCGCCAAATTTATAAACATTACCTAACAGCAGAGCATCGGTTTCAGTTAAATCGAGCAAGCGAGAAGCCAGAGAAGAAAGTCCCGGAACGTAAGCTTCAGTAGATAGCAGCACCCAGGCTACGCTGTAACCGTGCAAAGTTTCCGATCGCAAATTCTTGAGCGCTTCTCTGAGCAAATCTTGCAATTGAGGAGACAAAGCGGGTTCTACATATTCAGCTATTACCCCCAAACTCGCTCCCTGTTCCATCAACCACGCCAAAGCTATTGCATCTCGCGCAGTTGCGCCCTCAAAGGTGAGGGAACCTGTATCGACGTGGATGCCGAGGGCCATTACTGTTGCTTCCGAAGGCAGAAGGCGGAATGGTGTGTCGCTCTTTTCTGCTTGATTTTTGAGCTTTTCGACAATTAATGTCGTGCTGGCTCCGACTGCTTCGATTTGGCTAACAGTAGCCCGGATGTCTGAATGCGCCTCCTTGTGGTGGTCGAAAACAGCAATTTCGTTGAGGTGTGGCAAATCCAGCCACTCGGCGGCTTTTCCCAAACGATCGCGCCCGGAGGCATCAACTATAGTAAGCGATCGAATTTGTTGCGGATTGACCGATCGGCGTTCAATCAGTGGGTACTCGTCGCGGTGTAGCGCCAAAAAATCCCGCACTGTCGGGTGACACCCGCCCGTCAATACGATCCTGCTACCGGGGCGCAGCACGCAAAGTCCCACCGCCGCCCCCAAGGCGTCAAAATCTGCTGTTGTGTGGCACAAAACTAAGTCCATAGCCGAAAATCCCGCATCTCTCACTCACAGAGTAGCAATTTCTCGGGCTCTGACACCGGGCGATCGCACTGTAACTTAACCTTCAGCCTGTATCGAATCCAGTTTTCTGTGCTGTAGCCAACAATGATAAAATTGATAAAAATCTCAAAAGTCGCTGACGCCTGTTCGCGCAACGCCCGAATTTGCACGGGTTCTTTCTTATCAATCAACCGACAATCTCTCGATCGACTATCGGGAAACTGTCAAAAACTAGAATTTGGAAGATTTTTTCCGGTTCTGGGAAGCTATTTCTGATCAACGCACGGTTATATCGAAAGGAGAAAAGATGTTATCAATTCTGTTTCAAGTGGTTTTACTGGGTCTGGTACTGCTGTCTTTTGTGATGGTCGTTGGCGTCCCGGTTGCTTATGCCTCTCCCCAAAACTGGAATCAGTCTAAATCCCTGATTTATGTCGGATCGGGTCTCTGGTTTTTGCTGGTTATTGCAGTGGGTGTATTGAACTTTTTAGTCGTTTAATTTCACCCAACTCTATCGAATAAAGAAGGTAAAAGATAGAAGGATGAAGGCATTCACCAGCGATTGAAAGGCATTCGGCAGAAGCTAGGAATTTTCCAGACCGCGCGATCCTGTATGTTTTTGCACTTGAGATTCAGATGAGATGCTGCTGCTTTCTGACTTTTGCCTTCTCAAAAACAAAAATCTAAAATCTAAGACCTAAAATCTAAACTAGAGCACTATGACTGTTTTCGAGGGAACTTTTACTCACACCGAATCTTTGCGATTTGCGATTGTCATCGGTCGTTTTAACGATTTGGTGGTTAACAAACTTTTGGAGGGATGTCAAGATTGTTTGAAACGCCACGGGGTTGATATTAATCCTCATGGCTCTCAGGTGGACTTTTTTTGGGTTCCGGGAAGTTTTGAGATTCCTTTGGTGGCGCGCCAAGCTGCTCTTTCTCACCGCTACGATGCGGTAATTTGTCTGGGTGCGGTAATTCGGGGCCAAACTCCTCATTTCGATTTTGTGGCTGGTGAGGTTGCTAAGGGAATTGCTGCTGCTGCTTTTCAAACAGGGGTGCCGGTGATTTTTGGGGTGGTGACAACTGACACGATGCAGCAAGCTTTGGAAAGGGCTGGAATTAAAAGCAATTTGGGCTGGAATTATGCGATGAGTGCTTTGGAAATGGGCACTTTGATGCGCCAAGTTAAGGGTTTGGGAACACACTCTTACGGTCAATTAGCTAGTGGATCTGGTGCTCAAGTGCTTTCGGGCGAAGCAAATCTGGCGATCGCCCCCGATGTCTCGTCCGATCAAATCCCCTCGTAAGTTCGGGTAGCAGTATTTTTAACCTCAAAAAACATCAAGATTTGCATCGGGAAAAATCTTAAGACTCTTGTGGGGTGGTGATTATGCCCGCCCCCAAGGTAAAAATTCCACTATTCGCCGATCGACAAATTAGACCAATATCTTGCCAATTGGAAATAGGAATTTTGATGCGTCAAGTTCATACTTTGGGCGGAAATTCTGACGATCCATTACCTGCGTCTGCTGCTGTTCGAGTGCTGTCGGGCGATCGGGCTTGATTTATGTTCCCAGGAAATTTCGTAATCTAAAATCCGGGTTCATTATTCCCTTTATTAACTAGGCATTAATCGGCTGATTGGATATTTAATTTGGTTGATAATCAACTGGAAATACACAGCGAACCAGATCAAAAAAGACAAAGTGATTTCAACGATCGATCGCAACGAGTCGTTTTAATAGATGAGGCTGCTGTAATTTCGGGTTTTCCCGATTTGTCTCTGGATAATATTATATTAAAAAAATTATCTATTTTTACTGAATCTGGTTGCATAAAGATGAGAAATTCGTTATGTTGAATTTTGTGTAAGCATTGAGGCGGTCTCAAATCAATCCTCAAAAAGCTTTAAGTATAAATACTCGCTAAGCAGTATTTAACCTAGTCTTAACAAACAACTCTGAAAGTAAATTTTTAGGTGGATTGTTAAGTTCATATTAAATGACAATTTGTCAAGTTAATGCCTAGGAAGTTTGCCAGCAAAAGGATGGAGAGTTTTGAAGATCGCCCAGATACTTACAGTTACTGATCAACATGAAAGTGCAAAAATCTTATGGGTGACATTCAAGCTACGTTTACATCTACCGATAGAGCTTTTCAAATTGAGGGGTACGAAAAAATAGATTTCAGCTTGCTCTACGTAGATGGTGCTTTCAAGCTGGAGAATCCTGAGATTGCGGATAGTTACCGCCAATTTGGTCGCTGTTTAATGGTTGTAGATGAAACAGTCTATGGTCTTTATGGTGCACAGATGCAGGATTATTTCAAGCATCACGAGATAGATTTAACAGTCTTTCCAGTTAATATCAAGGAACCTGATAAGACATTAAAAACTTTTGAAAGCATCATAGATGCCTTCGTTGATTTCGGACTCGTGCGGAAGGAGCCTGTTTTGGTAGTCGGTGGTGGATTGACGACAGACGTAGCTGGTTTTGCCTGCTCATCCTATCGCCGTCGGACTAACTACATTCGCGTACCGACAACCTTAATTGGGCTAATTGATGCCAGTGTGGCAATCAAAGTAGCTGTGAACCACGGTAAGCTGAAAAACCGCCTCGGCGCTTACCACGCTTCGCAGAAAGTAATTTTAGATTTCTCCTTTCTGAAAACTCTGCCGATCGACCAAATACGAAACGGAATGGCAGAGTTAATTAAGATCGCCGTAGTAGGCAACAAAGAAATCTTCGAGTTGTTAGAAAACTACGGCGAAGCATTGCTGCACAGCCATTTTGGTTATTTAGACGGCACATCTGAACTGCGCGAAGTGGCCCATCGCTTAACCTACAACGCGATTCAGTCGATGCTGGCCTTAGAAGTACCAAACCTCCACGAGCTAGATTTGGATCGGGTGATTGCCTATGGTCACACTTGGAGTCCGACGCTGGAACTAACACCGGAAATTCCAATGTTCCACGGCCATAGTGTCGCTATCGATATGGCTTTTTCGGCGACTATTGCTGGGCAGCGGGGCTACATTTCGATCGCCGATCGCGATCGCATCTTAAGATTAATGAGCCGCCTCGGACTAGCGATAGACAGCCCTTATCTGACATCAGAACTGCTCTGGAAAGCCACAACATCGATCAGTCGTACCCGTGATGGCCTTCAGCGTGCAGCAGCTCCATGCCCCATTGGTGACTGCTTTTTCATGAATGATTTGACTCGAACTGAGTTGGATGAAGCCCTAGCGGTGCATCGAGAAATCTGTCAGGGCTACCCGCGTCATGGCGATGGCGAGGATATGTATGTGGTATTGCAGAAAGTTGCAACTCGTTCCACAGCCGGGGTATAAAGATGAGACCCGTTACCCCAGTCGGGATTTTAGCCTCTTTACTCGAAAGTCTCGCCTCGCAAGTAGAAAAAATCGATAATCTCGATCGAGCTTTCAAGACCCAATTACAACAAGCCTACGAACTAGCAAATGGTCTCGATCCGTACCTGAACCTTTGTACCACGCCGGAATCTCCCGCCTTAGCCGCGTTAGTAAAGCGCACTCAATCAGAAGATTGGAGTAAGCGATTCTCTGACGGCGAGACAGTGCGACACTTGGAACAGGAAATGCTTTCGGGCCATGTGGAAGGCCAAATGCTGAAATTTCTCGTCCATCTCACCAAAGCACAGCGCGTACTGGAAATAGGGATGTTTACCGGGTACTCAGCACTAGCGATGGCCGAAGCCCTGCCAGTGGATGGAGTGGTGGTAGCCTGCGAAGTAGATGCTTACGTCGCTGAATTTGCCCAGAAGTGTTTTCACGAATCTACTGCCGGTCACAAAATCTCAGTGAAGGTAGCACCGGCTCTAGAAACCATGAAACAATTGGCTGCTAATGGAGAAGTGTTCGATTTGGTATTTATCGATGCTGATAAAGCTGGATACATAGACTATCTCGATTTACTCCTAACTACCGGGCTGTTGGCTCCCAATGGCTTGATATGTGCAGACAATACTCTGATGCAGGGACAGCCCTACTTGTCAGGTACTGCTACTGATAACGGAGTTGCGATCGCCAAATTTAACCAGGCTCTAGTTGACGATCCGCGCGTAGAGCAGGTGTTAGTGCCGCTGAGAGATGGATTGACCTTAATTCGGCGCGTTTAGTAGAACAAAACTTACGCATCAAAACCTGCATAAACCGGGTTTTTTGCCCTATTGGGCGGGCTGTAACGAAGTCCGATCGTCAAAAAACCCGGTTTCTAAGGGATGAGAATTAAATAAAATCCACTTTTCATGACTGTTGTGGGATGGGCGTCCCGCCCGTCCTTTCTGGGCGGGCG